>CACWQE010000003.1:397-79567 GCA_902762905.1 uncultured Lachnospiraceae bacterium
TAGCCGTTGCTAATGTATATTGCGCATGCTCGCTAACATAGATTCCGGTGAAGAAGGTTGTCATGAATGAGTGCAGGTACGTGGAGTACGCCAGCACTTAGTGAGCGATGGAATCGCGAACCTTAGTACTGCTGCGTGCGAGTCGTAGCGTGAGCGTGCCTGCACCATCATGACACCTTCAAAGCACCGGATTCACAACCTTCAAGCATGCGCCCACACCGGTGAGAGAGACTTACGCTGTTGAAGATTGATATTATGCGAGCATTGCTTCGATGTCAGCCTTTGACTGTACTCCAATGCTCATGTTGACTTTCTCTCCATTCTTAAATACGAGCAAAGTTGGAATCGACATCACCTTATAATCAATCGCAAGTGACGGCTCTTCATCAATGTTCACTTTGCATACTTTGATCTCGGGATGTTCTTCTGCAATCTGATCTACAATTGGAGAAAGCATCTTACATGGTCCACACCATGCTGCCCAGAAATCAACCATTACAGTCTGTTCCGCTTTCAATACTTCCTGTTCAAAATTATCGGTTGTTACATGTACTACTGCCATATTCGTGTCCTCCTGTCTTCTATATTAAGATATATGTTACTTATAAGTTACTGTGTAAGTGCTTTTCCTTTTCCCTATATGATCACTTCTCATTAGCATACGCCAAATTGAAATAATTATACAACTCATTGTGTGTCAAATATAACATATCTGTATTCTTCTTGCAAACCATATACACAGTATATTTTTATCAATTTCCTTATGTCATCTTCTTTCTTTATTCATCCCGCCATATAAAATACAACATAAGCACGGGCAAAAGAATGCAGGATTGTTATATATTAAAATGTAAATGTTATATCAAAAGAAATCAGTTTGCGTTATATTTTTCATGCTATAAATGAAAGGAGGGCTTATTATGCTAAAATTAAAAACATCTAATGGTTCAAAAGATTTGACAGAGGGTAAACCAATGAACCTGATCTTAGGATTCGGTCTTCCTCTATTATTAGGATTATTATTCCAACAGTTCTACAATATGATGGATTCCATCATTGTTGGTAAAATGCTTGGCGTAAACGCTTTGGCTGCCGTTGGTTCTACTGGTTCGATCAACTTCATGATCTTAGGATTCTGTATTGGTGTCTGTAATGGTTTTGCAATCCCTGTTGCACAGACATTCGGTGCTAAAGATTCTGATAACCTGAAACGATATATTACAAATGGTATGTGGGTATCCATCTTCTTCGCAGCAGTCTTAACCGTGATCATTGGTATACTTACCCGCAACATCTTAATCTGGATGGATACTCCGGCATCCATCCTAGAAGATGCCTATATCTACATCTTTATTGTATTCATGGGTATCCCTGCAACATTCTTATATAATATGACATCCGGTATCCTACGTTCTCTTGGAGACAGCATAACACCACTTATCTTTCTGGTGTTCTCTTCTCTATTGAACATTGTATTAGATATCCTGCTTGTAAAACCTATGGGAGTTGCCGGAGCCGCTGTGGCAACGGTAACTGCACAGGCAATCTCCGGTATTATCTGCCTGATCTATATGGTATACAAATACCGCTCACTTGGATTTACAAAAGCGGATTGGAAATTCAGTCCTCAACACGCATTACGCTTATGCGGCATGGGGGTTCCGATGGGATTGCAATATTCCATCACTGCAATCGGCAGTGTCATTCTCCAGACTGCAGTCAACTCTATGGGGGAGACCATTGTGGCCGCTGTGGCTGCCGGAACGAAGATCAGTATGTTTGCCTGCTGTCCATTTGACGCTATGGGCTCCACTATGGCTACTTATGGAGGACAAAATGTAGGTGCCGGCAAATTAGACCGTATTGATCGCGGGCTGAAAGATTGTATCAAATTAGGATTCGCTTATTCCATCCTTGCGCTCCTATTCATGATTGTATTCGGGCAGAAACTTGCCCTGCTATTCGTAGATGCAAAGGAAACACAGTTAATTCATTATATCTATGTATTCCTGATTGGCAACTCTGCATTCTACACACTGCTTACTTTAGTGAATGTTGTACGCTTCATGATACAGGGACTTGGCTACTCCACCTTTGCCATCCTTGCCGGAGTATGTGAGATGATCGCCCGTGGCATTGTAGGATTCTTCTTAGTTCCTGCCTTTGGATATATCTTTGTTGCCCTTGCCAGCCCTGTCGCATGGTTATTTGCAGATCTGTTCTTAGTACCTGCTTACTTGTATGTCATGAAACGATTACAGCGTAAATTAGATCAATCATCCCCGGATCAGAATATGAACGGGCAACAACCACCTGCTAACTATTGCAAATCCTACAAGATGGCAGAAAAAGCATTGTAATTATCGGCTTCTCCCACTTCTGAATAGATTGCAAATATAACGGCTTTGAATGAATGTTCACATTCGTTCAGAGCCTTTTTAAATGCGTTCACAACCATCTGCGGAGAATTGCCATAGATTCCACAGCCAAATGCTCCTAGCACCAGAATATCTACATGATTCCGAACTGCCGTCCGAATTACCACACCGGCCCGCCGTTCCATTACATTCTCTATATTCTCCTGATTTGCTAGCGGTTTCATCAGATTCTTATGTTCCTCATCCCACTTTCGAATCCTCACATTAGGCGGTGCGCAGGTAATCACATCAAATGTATATCTATCCATCTCACTTAACAGCATTCCTCCCGGTGCATCGTCCCGAATCCCCACAATCCCAGGAAGATAGACACAGGTATCCGAATAATATGGATCACCGGTTCTTTGATGCTGATCATAAAACATCTTTCTAACTTTATGCTGCTGAAGGCATGGATATAAAGTAGAACATCGACACAAACTCTCTTCCTGTCCTACCCCTCCCCGGATCACACCACCACCCGGATTCGTTCCCGATGCAAAATGTAACACTGCCACACGTCTTTGCGGATATGCAGTCTTCATACGCCGTACTGCCTCTAAGGATCGTTCCTGTGTAACGAATATATTATCTTGATTCGTCTGACAACGCCATCTTCTTATCTTCGGCAAGCCAGTCCTGTCCTTCTTTATCCTGCTCCGCAATTGCCGCTTCCATGACGTTCCATTCTTATATTGATAACATCTGGTCCGCGCTCTGGTCTGCCGGATAGCATGTGACAATATAATATCCTGTTCACATAGTTCTAACGTCTCCTCAAAACCTGCGATTCTTCTGTCCCTGTCCTGTAAATATCCCATATCTGTATCCTCCTTCTGCAAAGCTTATTGCAACCGATCTCCCTAAACCACAATGATTTCATTGTGTTACGTTTTTCAATTAAAGAGTCTATTTTCTTTACAAAAAGAGCATACCAAAACTAAAGTCCCATAAATGGGACTTCAAAACAGAAATGATATAAATTTTACAAATAACATTCAATGCTTAATATCAAGTAAATGGACTTTGGCTCAAAAAAGAAGTGCTGTCGCACTGACAACACTTCCATCATCTTCTACTGTTCCGGTGTTTGCATACCATCCATGCGCGTCGTCATAACATCCATCGCCCATGGTGCACTGATCTGAATAAAACCTTCTCCGGTCTTTTCTTCTACCAGATCATGTAATTTGTCTTTCATGTCTTCATAGATATCCATGTTGATATCCGCAATGACAGGCTTCTTGTTATCGAAGATCAATACCCACTGATATCCCTCTCCGGATGACTTCTTATCAAAATACAATCCTAAGATCTTGCTATCTTTGGCAATGTTCTTCTTAAATGCCGGCACATAGACAAGTTTCATCGTCTCAATGTAACGGTCATCCAGTCCCTCATCAAAGATCAGTACCTTCTCACGCAATTCATTGTCGTTGCGTACGATCCGGTATGTATATCCGCCCTGTGCTAAACGCAGGCGGTTATCCGTCTTCAATTTCTCATTATACTCTGCAACTTCTGCTTTCTCTTCCTCTTCTAATCTTGGTGCTAACCAGATCAGGAACTTCTGCTCCATATCATTATATAAGCACTTATATGCAATCGGAAATGAGATCTTGCAGTCTTCACAGGTTGCCTTGAAAAATGTATTCTTAAGTACTTTCTCTTTCTGCTCTATATCATAAGGAATATCAATACTATCCCATACATCAATCGGAATCATCTTGCCACACTTTGGACATGCTATTGTTTGTTTCGTAATCTCTGACATTCATTTTCTCCTTCTAGTGTAAATACATTTACTCAATTATAAGACGAATTGTACAATAACACAAGTTTATAAAATTATTGTACGTCCGAAATGTCAGAAGATACGATTCCTTTCTCCGCATCTATAGTAACAACCGCACCAGACTTCAAAATATCTGTTGCATTCTTGGCACCTAAAATAACCGGAATATCCAAGCTCAGTCCTACAATACCTGCGTGAGAATTATGTCCTTCATTCTCTACGATAATACCAGACGCCTGACGAAGATCATCCATAATATCATTGCTTGTCTCTGGCAATACGATGATATCTCCTTCTTTGAAGTTATCAATGATCTCCATCTCATCTTTGCCGACGCAAAGACTTGCCGTTGTCTTACGATTGTTCACACCACGGCCTTTTACCAATATATGTCCTACTACATGTACCTTAATAAGGTTCGTTGTACCCGATACCCCAAGCGGAACACCTGCCGTAATAACCGTAATCTCTCCCTGTTTTACATAGTGTTTCTTCTCTGCCTGCTGAATCGCATGTTCAAACAGATCATCGGTATTTGTCTTTTCCTCCACCATCAAAGGAATCACGCCCCACGAAAGATTCAACTGTCTCCATACATTCTCATACGGGCTGCATCCAATGATCGGACATGCCGGACGATATTTGGAGATCATACGTGCGGTCTTACCAGACTTCGTAACTGTAACGATGGCAGATGCATTCAGATCCATTGCTGTGGTACAGGTTGCATGTGCGATCGCGTTCGTAATATCCGGATTCACAAGACTCTCTCTATTATTAAATCTCTTTACCAGATCAATATCTGCCTCTGTGCGCTCTGCAATACGCACCATTGTCTTAAGTGCTTCCACTGGATACAATCCCGCTGCCGTCTCACCGGACAACATAATAGCAGAAGTTCCATCATAGATCGCATTGGCAACATCCGTTGCTTCTGCTCTTGTCGGTCTTGGATTCTTCATCATGGAATCTAACATCTGTGTCGCCGTAATGACAATCTTCTCGGCATTATATACTTTCTTAATGATCATCTTCTGGATAGATGGCACTTCCTCAAATGGAATCTCCACACCCATGTCACCACGGGCGATCATAACACCATCGGATACCCGGATGATCTCGTCAATATTATCAACACCCTGCATATTCTCAATCTTCGCAATAATGTTAATGGAATTACAATTATGCTGGCTTAAGATATCCCGGATCTCTAAAATATCATCTGCACTTCTTACAAAAGAAGCTGCAATGAAATCAAAGCCCTGTTCGATACCAAAAATGATATCATCCCGGTCCTTCTCACTCACATATGGCATAGAAAGGGCAACATTTGGCACATTAACACCCTTGTGATTCGATACCGGTCCACCATTCTCTACTACACAGATAATATCCGTCTCTGTGATCGTCTCCACACGCATGGAGATCAAGCCATCATCGATCAGAATTCTGGTTCCGACTTTGACATCATTTACCAGATCCTTGTATGTGATTGATACAATTGTATCGTCACCTTCTACTTCTCTGGTCGTCAGAGTAAATTCCTGACCATTCTTTAACTCAACTTTTCCAGACTTGAAATTCTTAACACGGATCTCCGGTCCTTTTGTATCTAATAATGCAGCAATCGGAAGTCCTAATTCCACTCTGATCCTCTGCACACGCTCCAAATTCTTCTTATGCTGTGCATGATCTCCATGTGAGAAATTAAATCTCGCCACATTCATACCCTGTATCATCAATTCTCTTAAGACCTGATCGTCTTCGGTCGCTGGTCCTAATGTACATATAATCTTTGTTTTACGCATATTCATACTTATCTCCCTGTCGTGCTTACTGCACGCATTATCCTTTCTTAAGGTGCTTATCTTTCCTACTGTTGAACCGTAATTATTTTACAACAAACTCTCTATGCATTACAAGTTAAATTTGGGAAAACTCCGATTCTTAGTTAAACCTTATCTGGTCTTACTTTTAATCCATTCCCAGATCTTTGACTTTCCCTCTATATTTCCATTTGCAAACAATGCCTCATATTCTTCCTTGGTCAGATTCTCTTTTAACATTTCTTTCCCATTCGCATCTACCACTGCAGTCGACTCATCCACGAAACAAAGGGGTGGAAACATCACGCACCACCAGTTCTGTCCTTCTGCCTTACCGATATCTACCCGGAGTGCCTGATATTTTCCTGCCGGAAATGTCAGATCTCCATATGTCTTCGCTGGGAACTCTTCTTCCGTAACATACACCTTAGCCGGATAATCATAACCCTGTTCCGTAATTGTATTGACCGCTGTCGTATAGATATTCTGCAGATTGGCAACAATCACCTGCTTGCTTTCGCTCACATCTGCACACTCCTCTAGCAACGGCTTTAACATGGTTACCACATCCTCTTTCACCGCCATTTTGAGTGCCTGATCTTCCTCTGTATCACTGTTGGCTCTGACATGGAATCGCAGAATACCGGAATACGGCGTTCCCTCGTCAATCCCTCCATCTGTTCCGTCCATCATCAATACATCACCGTTTGACCCTGATTTTTCAAACAGACTTCCAAGCACCGCTTCTTCCACAGAATCCACTTCTCCATTTTCAATCTTCTCAAATGCAGACTGAACGGTTTCATTAATCGTGTCATAATTAACCGCAGTTAAATTATCTTCTCCTCCATATGCTTTTGATACCTCGTTGAAACTATTGGCTACGGCAAGCAGCGTCTGTGTGATACCGCCTTCCTTATGCTTATTATAGTAAGACCATGTCGTGACCAACAGGCCCCCCATAATTCCAATCAACATAGCTGCAACAATATCCCGAAACACTTTCATAGATAAATCCTTCCTTATATTTGTTATTTATCAAAGAGTATTTCCTGTCTTATCTAATTTATTCAATATTAGGATTTTGGTACCTTGTCTTTGCCAATTGAATCTGAAACCCCTGCGATACCTTTGTCAGCCTGCATGGATACAGCTCATCGCCCTCTCTAATATATTTAAGATAATCTTTTATCCACGGCACCCGCTTATTCCCCGAATCAAATGCCTGCACCAGATCACTCACATAGGTGCCGACCGGTGTCTGTGCATCTTCCGCATATGTCAGCCAGTCGTCCATCTGTTCTAATAACAAGACCGGGCATGTCTTTGCAATCTCCTCATTCGCATCCATTTCATATAAAAATGCTGTCATATCCTCTATGCTTTCAAATGCCTGCATATCCCATAATACAGCTTTGACATGAGCAATCGAAAGATCCTTTCCTCTACACTGTTCATATATATCCTGCAATGTAGTTAGATTCTCTACCTCAAAATCATAGATATTCTCCACCTGGCTCTGCTCTCCGATGCGATGCTCTTTTGCGACCCCGAGATAGATATGATATGGCATTTTCTCTCCCTTGCTGACCATCAGCATCGTTGCATAATCCCGTTGTTCTACATTACGCATGTCACTTCCGCAGCCGGTAAGGACAATACAGACAAAACAACCGGCAAAGATCCACATACAAATCTTCTCTGTGACAGTAAGTCCTTTCTGTTTCCTTTTTCTACGTTGTCTACGCTCCTTCATCCGGTGTTTCCGGCTGTCATTCTTCTTCCACGTCTTACGATCCATCATCCGCTCTGTTTTCTTCTTACCGGAATCCACCTTTCTCTGTTTCATCAGATGATCCAAGACGGGAAGCACAATAGAAAGCGGCAGATCGATACATGCCCCATACCACACAAACCATACAATACTGACATCATATTTCGGAAACCGGTACGCAACAAACAAAGCAAATGCTAGTGCCGCTAACATCACCCAGCAGATTCCCTTTTCCCCAAATGCAGTCCGGTATGAACGTCCCACAAAGAACAGTGTATTACAAATCAGCACAAAACATCCGGTCATAAAAAACCAGATCATCAACATATCAAACCGTTCCAATATATCAAATGGCATACGAATATAACGCATAATGGAGATCATCACCATCTCTTCTCCAGCCGCCCCGTGAATCCCATAAATGCCGGCAATCACCATCGTAAGAAAAGTCACAAGCAGCAACGTCACAAGCAGACCGCCATAAGAAGCCAGCGTGGAATTTCTCTTATTATATGCCTTTTTTAACTGCAGATAATTTTCTGCCGGTAACACACATGCCAACAGCAAAAATGCGTATAATAACATTTTACCGACAGACATATCTCCCTTTGGAACCCATACATTCCAGCTTATCTCCCGAAAACCAAATGCGAGCATTACAATAAACGGAACAAATGTCACCCAGAATACCATCTCATGAATCCGTGCAACTTTCTCCATGCTGTGATTAGCACCATAAAATGCTACCAATAAAAGAGGAAGTACAACCAGCAGGTTAGATATATTCCCTGCTCCGCCTTTCCTCATAAAGGGAACCTGTGCCTCCCCTAATATGGTAACTGCCAGCAGAATATAAAATGCTAACCGGATACTAAGACGCAGTACCTGTATTCCTGCAATACATTTACTTCCCCGCCTATCATTCTCTACTGAATCCTCCCGGCCAGGCGGTACAATATACCTTCCTACCCCATAGAGCACACTGCTATATACAATTGCCAGAAGCAAAAATATTCCAAGCCCCCATACCATATTACTACCAAATAATCTTGCCGCCAGATATGGCAGCACAAAGATACAGCTTGCAAATACAGGAAGTACGAGTGTACGCCTGACCTGTTTTTCGGATATCCAACCATTTTCACTGAACATAACATTCTCCCTTCTCTCGTTTTCTATCATTTTTGCCGAAAACGAAGCCGGTTATGCCGTCTTGCATATAATGGCCGGTATTGCATGGTAAAAATCGGTTTACGCAACACAAAATCCTGAAATTCCCGTTCATCATCAATACTGCCTGCGACAAGTGGCATCATATACGGAATGCCAAAGCTTTCAAGAGACGATAGATGGATCTGGATCATTAAGATTCCTAACATAATGCCATAAAGTCCCCACAACGCACCAAACAGGATCATGGCAAATTTCAAAAGCCGGAATGTAGAGGAAAACTCTTCGTTGGGAATGGCAAAAGACGCAATTGCCGTCAATGCCACCACGATCACTACAATGGTGCTGACCAAAGCGGCATCTACTGCCGCCTGCCCTACGATCAATCCGCCGACTACCCCGATCGTATTGCCCATCTGCCCCGGCAGCCGGATTCCAGCTTCCCTCAACAGTTCAAAAAGCAGTTCCATCAACAAAACTTCTACTACAATCGGAAAGGTCACATCACTCCGTGCCCCAGCAATCGCCAATAGAAAATCTGTCGGCAATACCTGTGGATAATAACAGGTGATCGCAACATATAATCCCGGAAGCAATACTGTAATGTAGGCCGCTAAATACCGCAGACATCTTGCGAAGGTGCCAACCGCAAACCGGTTGTAATAATCATCTGCCGCCTGAAAGAATGTATTCCATGTCGTTGGCAAAATGATCACTTCCGGCGAATTATCTACTACCAGCACAACCCTGCCCTCCAGGATTGCAGATGCTGCTTTGTCCGGGCGCTGTGTTGTCTGCACTTGTGGAAAGGGTGAATACCATTTTTCCTCCAACAGATGTACCAGCATTCCACTGTCATAGATTCCATCAATTTCAAAGCTTTCTAACTTTTTCTGAATTTTCTCCAGCAACGACGGATATACCAGATCTTCCATATACATAAGTCCGTATACGGTGCGGGAGCGCTGCCCGATCATTCCCTGTTTTAACTTCATTTTCGGATCTTTAATTCTTCTTCGAAGTAGTGCGGTATCCGTCCTGAAATTCTCGTTAAAACTGTCCTTCGGCCCCTTCAATCCTGCCTCTTTATCCGGTTCAGAAACCGATCTGGTCGGAAACTTTTTCGTCGATAACACCATAGCCCGTTCGGACCCGTCAACAAAAATGGCGGTATCTCCCTTAAGCACTGCCGATACAGCCTCCATCATCTGTGTCTCTTCCACAAGGTCGACTGCTTCTGTCTGATTGTGAAATAATTGTTCGAATGTAACCGCTTCTGACTGTCTCCACTCATACAAAAGAGGACGGGTAATCGTACGCTCTACCATCTCGTTGTCTGTCAGTCCATCAATATATAAAATGTACACATCCACCATTTGGGATTGCCGTTCTAACCGGAACCGCTTCTGCACAATATCTCCCCAGTCCGCAAATAACGCCTCCAGTACCTCAATATTCCGGTCAAGATCCGCCGATATCGGCATTTCAATCTCATTGTGTTCGTTATATTCTATCTTCATAAAAAAACCTCACGCATATCACCACATCCAATCAGGTACTACGATTCGATCCGTCACTTATTCTAAAGTTCCGCATCTTTGCAGCACCACTTACATGTGTAGTATGCGTGAGGTTTCAACGCCTTATTCATTTAAAGTTCGCAAAACGCTCCGCGTTTTACTCACTATGTTATATCGATAAGTACATGCTTTACAGGCTATCCTGCATATTCTTGATCACGATCAGCTCCTGATTATATAAATGATGGCACATGATCTCTTTCGCTGTCTTGACATCATTCATCAAAATCGCATTGGTAATGTCATAATGTTCCTTTACTAAAACATCATGATAAGAAAAATCCTTGACATATTCTACGCGGTAACGATACACCTGCTCCCGCAGATTATGTGCAATTCCAATCAGACGCTGATTGCCTGTCGCCTCAAAAATAGCATCATGAAACTTTACATCTCCATCCACAATATTTTGTACATGTTTCGTATCAATCGCCTCTTTGAAATCCATGCATGCTTTTTTGAGTTTCTCTTTGCCTTCCTCTGTGATTCTGGCACAGGCAAGTTCCACCGAAAGCTCCTCGATCGCAGTCCGTACTTCCAACGCATCCCGCAAATCTTTCTCTGTAATTCTTGCTACTTCAGCACCTTTTCTTGGGATCATCACGACCAATCCCTCTAATTCCAACATACGGATTGCTTCCCTCACCGGTGTCCGGCTTACGCCTAACTTATTTGCAATCTTAATCTCCATTAACCGTTCTCCGGGTGATAGTTCTCCTGTAATAATCGCCTGTCGCAATGCCTGAAATACAACATCCCGAAGGGGAAGATATTCGTTATTTGCGTCATACTTTAATTCCATGTTCTCGCCCTCCTATATATCCTGATGAAATGCATCCACTACATACACCTGATTTGCCAGACCTTTATCCTGAATGCGGCGTTTTGCTTCCTCTGCCTGCTTCTCGTCTTCAAAAATACCAAATACCGTCGGACCCGAACCACTCATCAAAGCATTAAGTGCTCCCTCTCTTATCATCTCCTGTTTGATCTCATCAATCACAGGATAAGCTGGTATTGTTACTGTTTCTAAAACATTCTCTAACCGGTCTGTAATTCCCCGTAAATCCTTCTGCCGGATTGCCTCGATCATCCCATCAATATCCGGGTGCTTGTCAATTCCTTGTGCATCTAAATGTTCATAAACAAACTTGGTGGATACGGAAATTGGAGGCTTTGCAATCAATATCTTGCAATCCGGGATAGGCGGTAACGGTGTCAGAACCTCTCCGATCCCTTCAGATAAAGCAGTTCCTCTCATAATACAATATGGAACATCTGCTCCTAGTTTAACTCCTAATTGCATCAATTCTTCTTTACTAAGATGTAATCCGAATAACTTGGATGCACCCACCAAAGCCGCTGCACAATCCGTACTGCCGCCTGCCATTCCTGCAGCAACCGGAATACATTTATACAAGTCAATCTCTAACCCCTGCGTGACACCATACTGTTCCTTTAATAATTGTACCGCTTTGTAGACAAGATTATTCTCATCTACCGGAAGGAAACCCAGATTCGTCTTTAACCGGATGGTGTCTTCTTCCAATAAATGAAATGTTAATTTATCAAATAATTTGACACTCTGCATGATCATACGGACTTCATGGTAACCGTCTTCTCTCTTACGGACAACATCCAGTCCCAAATTAATCTTCGCATATGCCTTTAGCTGCAACGTATCTGTCATGGTCACTCCTCCACTTCTTCAAATTGTATACTGTATACCATTTATCTATTATATACCATATTTTATCGGATAAACAATATAATTTCTGGATTTATTTGTAAAAATATCTCAATTATGCTAAATTATTCATGATATATTCCGATATCTAATATAGATGAGGATGATTTTCGAATTATGCCGATATGAATGCATGATATTATCTGTTCCTGTATATATCCAAATTATACATCCCATCAAATCATTAACCAAGGAGGGTATTATTATGGCAATTAGTAATGTAGGAAACAGCACTTATACGAGTGAATTAGTTTCCAAGATCAAAGGCTCTAGTACAAGCACGGATGCAAAGACTAGCGAGACCAAGACAGACGACACAGGTGTCGTATATGAACCAACAAAGAACACAGAACAATCAACTTCTACTAAAAAGAACACCAAGGTAGATAGTGAGACCATCGCCAAGTTAAAGGCCGATGCAGATGCAAGACTTTCCCAGTTACAGGGTATTGTTGAACAGTTGATCACAAAACAGGGTAAGGCTTCTGATCAGGTAAGTATCTGGAGCCAGTTCCGTCAGGGTGTATTAGATGGAAGTATTACAGTAGACGAAGCAACTGCTAAGCAGGCTCAGGAAGATATCTCAGAAGATGGCTACTGGGGTGTAAAGCAGACTTCTGAACGTATTTTAGACTTCGCCAAGGCATTAACCGGCGGCGATGCAAGCAAGGTAGAAGAGATGCGCAAAGCAATCGAAAAGGGATTCTCCCAGGCTGCCAAGTTATGGGGTGATGAACTTCCTGAAATCTCTCAGAAGACACACGAAGCTGTTATGAAGGGCCTTGATGAATGGGCGAAAGAATCTCCTGCCCAGTAAACTTTCCCCCTTGCACAGCCGTAATGAAATTAACCAGAAAACAGCGCATGTTCAAAAAAGTAAATCCCGGCAGGGGCGGTCTGTCATGATTGCAAGCAGGTACGTGGAGCACGCCAGCACTCAACGACGTAATAATAAGCAGAACGAACAAAACGGATATGAATTAAGAATGTATATGTATCACTTGTGTATACACTCATAAATCCATATCCGTTTTTATGTGAGTTCGCTTATTATAAGGAGTGCTAGTACTGCTGCGTGCGAGCCCGTAACGCAAGTGTGCCTGCTGCAATATGACACCGCCCAAAGCCGGGTTCACAACCCTCAACATGCGCGTCCATTTCACTTACGCTGTGCAAGGGTAAACGTTTACAGGGGGATATTTCCGTGCTTCTTATATGGCCGGTTTATCTGCTTCGTCTTAAGTGCATCCAACGCCGCAACAATCTTAGTTTTCGTCTCATCCGGTCGAATGACCTCATCTACAAAACCACGCTTTGCAGCCGTATAAGGATTGAGGAATTTGTTCTCGTATTCCTCGATCAACTCCGCACGTTTCGCCTCTGGATCTTCTGCCGCCTGAATCTGTCTTCGTCCAATAATATTGATAGCGCCTTCAGCACCCATAACAGCAACTTCGGCAATTGGCCATGCATATACCATGTCGGCCCCCATATGTTTTGAATTCATGGCGATGTACGCTCCACCATATGCCTTTCTCATGATAAGAGAAATCTTTGGTACGGTTGCCTCTGCATAAGCATATAATATCTTTGCCCCATGTCGGATAATTCCATTGTGCTCCTGCTCTGATCCCGGCAAAAATGCAGGAACATCGATCAGTGATACTAATGGAATATTAAAGCAGTCACAAAAACGAATGAATCTTGCAATCTTATCCGAAGAATCTATATCTAAAGATCCACCTTTATGATTTGCCTGATTGCAGACAAAGCCCACGGTGTTACCTTCCATTCTTCCGAACCCTACGACCGCATTCTGTGCCCAGTTTTTCTGTACTTCAAAGAAACTGTCCTTGTCAATCATGGCATTTATTACATCATGGACATCATAACTCTTCTTCTTATTATCCGGCACAATATTCACCAGATTCTTGCAGTGATCCACTGATTTTCCTTTCTTCACCG
This sequence comes from uncultured Lachnospiraceae bacterium, assembly GCA_902762905.1. Classification (GTDB taxonomy): domain Bacteria; phylum Bacillota; class Clostridia; order Lachnospirales; family Lachnospiraceae; genus CAG-590. The sequence continues at coordinate 14,672 of CACWQE010000003.1, forward strand.
GCAGCGGAGCCTGATTATTATCCGGCAGATAAGAAAGCAATTCTCTTACTCCACCTAGGCAGTTCTTCTCGCTCTTATAGAGAAAATGAGCCACTCCTGAAGTCTTCGCATGAGTCATGGCACCACCTAATTCCTCTGCAGTCAATTCTTCTCCGATTACCGTCTTTACCACTTGTGGTCCGGTAATAAACATCTTACTTGTCTCATCTACCACAAAAATGTAATCGCAAATTGCCGGAGAATAACATGCTCCACCCGAACACGGTCCTAATATAACTGCTATCTGTGGAATCACACCCGATGCAATCGTGTTACGTTCAAAGATTCCAGAATATCCACTTAATGAATCAATTCCTTCTTCAATTCTGGCTCCACCGCTATCATTGATCGTCACGATCGGACACCGCATTTTCAGCGCCATATCCTGTATATGTACAATCTTACGGGAGTGATACTCTCCAAGACTTCCACCAATCACCGTAAAATCCTCTGATGATGCAAATACTGTACGCCCATTGATCTTGCCGTAACCGGTTACCACACCATCTCCCGGAACCCTCTTCTTATCTAATCCAAAATCATCAATCCGGGATTCCGCCAGATCATTGATCTCGACAAATGTTCCCTTATCAAATAATATGTCCAAACGTTCTCTTGCTGTCAGCTTACCTTTTTCATGTTGTTTGTCGATTGCTGCCTGACCACCGCCAAGCTTTGCTTTACTTCGACGTGCCTCTAAATCTTCAATCGCTTCATTCCAACCCACTTTTCTATCCTCCTATAGTGAACGGTGTCAAGATGTTGATTTGTCAACTTCTACACTATACACTATTTTATATGCAGATGCAAGTAAAAAAAGATACACATCTGCACGGATAAACACTGCAAATGTGTATCTGATTATTATATGACGTACTGTCCTACCTGTTCCATCTGCCAATCGACAAGATCTTTCAATGTAATGCCATCTACAATCTCATTGATCGCACCTTCCATTTTAGTCCAGATTCTGGTAGTCACCGATTGTCTCTCGAAACTCGTCTCATCATCAATACTAACCGGTGCAAGACTGCCTTCGGTCTGACGCAGGATCATTCCGACTGTATATTTCTCCGGTGGATTCTTAAGCATATAGCCGCCCTGTGGACCCCGGATACTCTTTACAAATCCTGCCTTATTGAGCAGGGAAATGATCTGTTCCAAATATTTCTCTGATATTTGCTGGCGTTTGGCAATATCCTTAAGCCGGACTGGTTCCCCTGTATTATAAGTTGCCAGATCCAACATTAATATGACAGCATATCGTCCTTTCGTGGAAATCTTCACACTATCCCTCCTTAAATCATCCAGAAGTTATCGGTGCAGACGATTCTTCGATAAGTTTCAAACTTGGACCATTTGTTATGGAAGTCCAGACGATTCTCTGCTGTTACATGAGCATGCTCATATAAGAAGTTATCAAGATCCGCTTCACTTCGAATCTTCAAAGCAAATCCTCTCTCATCTAATACAGGAAGTCCCTGATACTGATATTCAGACAATGGGATAATGTCCTGCACCTCCTGATTGCGAATCAGGATAACTGCATTATTATCTACAGCTAAAATATCAAAATAATCCGGATACTTAAAACTATCGCCCTCTACCGGCACCTTATCTCCTACATGATATGTCTTATCTGTATTATTTGCCTTTGATAAAAATGCATTCTCTAAATTGAAATAAAACTCTTCAAAGATATATCCAGAAGTCTTAATATCATCCTTCTCAAAGTATGGCTTCTCACCTTCTGTATTCACACTCTCAACCACACCACATGCAGAGGTCATATGAGATACACGATCGATCAGGATGAGTTCCCCTAATGTCTTATTCTTCTTAAATTCGTCTACAACGATAGCCTGTGCAAATTCAATCTGGCATACAGCAATCTCATTCTTCTCAATGTACTCTGCTTCGATATGTTCTCCAGTGTTGACATCAATCTTATATTCAATGTTTTTGATAATTCCAGGAATCTTCTTCGCTCCAAGCTTCACCAGATATTCCTTGCCTAGTGCTAATTTATCATCATCCATCCAAAGAAGAGTTGTAGTTACATCCTTTGCTACCGGAAGATCTGCTTTGTCTGTCAGAACACATCCACGGCTGACATCCACTTCCCGGTCTAACTGAATGGTCACAGCCTGTCCTGCAATTGCCTCATCTACATTTTGATCGCAGTTAAGAATTCCCTTTACTGTCGCTGTCTCATTACTTGGCAGTGTTGTAATTGTCTGTCCGACTGCAACCTTACCACTCTCAATCTGCCCCTGGAATCCTCTAAACTCATGATTTGGACGGCACACACGCTGTACCGGCATATAGAAGATTGCATCCGGTTCATTCTCTGAGACATCCACATTCTCAAGATAGGTCAATAATGGCTCGCCTGTATACCATGGCATGTTGTCGGACTTTGTTGTCACATTGTCGCCCTCTGTAGCACTAACTGGAATCAGCTTCACATCATACAGATTCAACGCCTTCGACAACTCCTCAATATCCTTCTCAATCTCCTTGAACCGCTCTTCGCTGTAATCTACAAGATCCATCTTATTGACCGCAAATACAAAATGCTTGATTCCCATTAAGGCACAGATTCTTGCATGTCTTCTGGTCTGTACCAATACGCCATGCTTAGCATCTACCATAACGATCGCCAACTGTGCGAAAGAAGCACCCACCGCCATATTTCTTGTATACTCTTCATGTCCCGGTGTATCTGCCACAATAAAACTCCTGTGATCTGTTGTAAAATAGCGGTATGCTACATCGATCGTAATTCCCTGTTCTCTCTCTGCCATCAGACCATCTAACAACAAAGAATAATCAATCTCACCACCGCGGGAACCTACTTTACTGTCTAATATCAATGCCTTTTCCTGATCGGCATATAATAACTTGGAATCATATAAGATATGTCCAATTAATGTTGATTTACCATCATCCACGCTTCCGCATGTAATAAATTTTAATAATCCACTCATCTTAGAAGTACCCCTCTCTCTTTCTCTTTTCCATACTAGCTGCACCGCCATCTTTATCAATGACACGGCTTGTACGCTCTGATTCTACGGAGCTTAATGTCTCTTCTATAATCTCATCCAATGTAGTTGCGGTTGATTCCACACCACCGGACAATGGATAACATCCTAATGTACGGAAACGTACCATTTTCATCTCTGGCACCTCTCCCGGATTCAAGCGCATACGGTCATCATCCACCATGATGATATTACCATCGCGGTATACAACCGGACGCTCTGCCGCAAAGTAAAGAGGGACGATCGGAATATTCTCTCTCTTGATATACTGCCAGATATCCTTCTCTGTCCAGTTTGAGATTGGGAATACACGGATACTCTCTCCCTTATTGATCTCTGTGTTATATAACTTCCACATCTCCGGTCTCTGGTTCTTTGGATCCCAGGCATGTGCTTCATTACGGAAGGAGAAAATTCTTTCTTTCGCACGGCTCTTCTCCTCATCACGGCGTCCACCACCAAATGCAGCTGTAAATCCATACTTGTTAAGTGCCTGCTTCAACGCCTGCGTCTTCATGATATCGGTATAACTTGAACCGTGATCAAATGGGTTAATTCCTCTCTTCACACCATCCTCGTTAATATACTCTAACATCTCAATTCCAAGATCCTTTGCAACCTGATCACGGAACTGGATCATTTCCTTAAACTTCCAGGTTGTATTTACATGCAAAAATGGAAACGGTGGTTTCTCCGGATAAAATGCTTTCATTGCCAAATGCAGCATTACCGAACTATCCTTTCCGATCGAATATAACATTACCGGTTTCTCGCATTCCGCTGCAACCTCCCGGATGATGTAGATCGCTTCTGCTTCTAATTCATCTAAATGTGATAATCCACTCATTTTCTTTCACTCCTATTCTTTGTATTAATATTGATTCGAATTCCTTCGATCGACATCAATTGTCTCTATGCTTCCATCGGTCTTATGTATGTTCCAATGGAGGATATCTCCCTCGGATGTGACATTCATCACACTTCCATTACCTCCAATGTCTGCCCCTAAGAAGAATTCTATTGCTCCGACCGGACACTCCTTGACGCAGGATACACAACCCCAGCAGTCTCTTGGATAGTCCATGTTCGCCTTCTCATCTTTCAGAGAGATCAATGTGCCCGGACACACCTGCGTACATCGTCCACAGGCAATACATTTGTCCTTGTTAATTCGTATGCTCATATTCACCCTCCTTTACAATATCCCGCCAGATCAGTTCGATCCGACCATCCCGCATCCGGGAATTGAGATAACGGTAATATGCCTCATCCGTTTCCGGATAATCCTGATTCTCATTAAATGCATGCCATCGCGTCTCTTTTCTTCCACGTAAATGTGCAATCAACGACTTACAGACGACTAAACGTTCTTTCAATTCGTAGGCAAATAGTAATTCATGCATATCCCTTGCCCCGATATGATCTGTGAGTGCAATGATCTGGTCGATCTTCTCATCTGCTAACTGCAATTGATTCTCATTGTATTGGTAACCCGTTGCGATTCCTCCTGCATACTCATCCATGACCTTCTGCATGGCTTCTTCTAATTCTTCTATTGTAAATGCAGGCTGTTCGGTTGCCCGGATCTTCTCATATTCCAATAAGGTTCGATTCGCATTTTCCTGTAAGAAGGCAGGATCCGAAGGAATCCATTCTTCCCTGTTTTCCTCTAATCTTCTTATGATATCTACCGCAGCAATCTCACCTTCTGCCAAAGCACCTGTTACATACTTCTGTGGACATCCACCGGCAACATCTCCCGCTGCATACAAGCCATGAATCGTTGTCTGCCGGTTCGTATCTACCCAGAATCCACTTGCGGTATGACCACCCACAATATACGGTTCCGTTCCCTGAATCTCCACATCCTGCTCCTTTGGCATCTTACCTGTCTCAATCCATCGCAATGTCTGGCTTGGTGCCATGTTAAGATATGCCTTTAACAATTCTTCATTCTGCTTGTCTGTAATACCGCTTGTCTGTAAGTAACACGGCCCATGTCCTAACTGATTCTCCCGAACCGTTCCGTATACTCTCTCACTTGTCGTCAGACCATAATGCTTCTCATACACGGTGCCTCTCGAATTCACCTGTTTCGCTCCGACTCCCTGTGCAATCGTTCCGGTCGGTGCGATCGTATCCTTACACCGCAGTGCAATAAACCGCATCTCAAAGGAAGTCATCTCTGCGCCGGCCCGGATTCCCATTGCATATCCTGCCCCGGTATTAAATGGCGGATACCACATCTTATGTCTGGAAAATCCCGGATTGTTCGGTCGATATAAGCCAGCCGCCCCACCGGTTGCAATCAATACTGCATTGGCATGAATCTCATAGGCAACCTCATCCGTGACCGAAAAACCAACCGCTCCATACACCCGGTTATCCTCTACCAACAAGTCCGTAATATTGATATGGTTAAGCACCTCTACCCGTTCCGCCTCTTCGACGGCTTTCGCAAGAATCGGCTTGAAATTCTCTCCGTTAATCTTAATATTCCGATTGCCTCTGGCTACATAATCACCGTTCTCATCCTTCAGGATCACCAGACCTAACCGCTCCATATCCTCCGTTACTTCATTAAAATGCTCTGCTGCCGTCAACAGCAGATCCCCTCTTACTATCCCTGCTGCATCCTTTGTCGCATAATCTACATAATCCTGTGGAACATGTCCTTTCGTTATGTATGCGTTAATCGCATTCACGCCTGCCGCTAAGCAACCGCTTCTCTTAATATTCGCTTTCTCAGCTATCAAAACTGACAGATTCGAATTCCGGCTGATGGTCAGTGCTGCGTAGCAGCCAGCCGTTCCACCACCAACGATCAGCACATCTGTCTGAATCCGTCTGACTTGTAATCTCTCCACGGTATCTCATATCCTTTCCTCATGTTAGGTGCATTATAACACCTATTTCCCTATTTGTAAAGTAGGTTAATAGGAAAAGTAGAAATAAGAAATGCCCCTTGCACAATGCAAGAGGCAAATTCTGTTCTATACCCATATATTTTCTGTACGATTAACGATAAAAAATCCCTTTTCATTTAAGGTGTTATCCCGGTTATATAACATCTCACTACCATCCATCTGTCGGAATACTGCTCCCGCCTGCTCTGCAATACACTGCATAGCTGCAGTATCCCACTCACAAGTCAGGCCAAACCGGTAATAGATATCCGCTTTTCCTTCCGCTACCATGCATCCCTTCAGTGAACTTCCTGCGGATATGGTTTTCCCAATTACCTCTTTGTGTGCTTCAATCAGGTTTGTTTCCTTTTCTGAGGAATGTGACTTGCTGCCAACCCAGATAAGGTCTGTTCTTTTATCCGATACTTCTAACTTGCGAGTCTGTCCCGTCTCACCGCTTGTCTTATACGCCCCAGATTCTGTCGATGCGTAATACAGATCCCTTGTTACGGGAACATATATCACGCCAACCACCGGATGTTGTTCATAAGTCAATGCAATATTCACTGTAAATTGTCCATTTCGCTTCACAAATTCTTTGGTTCCGTCCAATGGATCTACAATGAAACAATATGGATTCTGCCGCCTTGCTTTATCATCCTTCACCTCTTCCGAAAGAATCGCATACTCTGGAAATGCTTTCGCCAACCCCTCTACAATCACCGCATTTGCCTGACGATCCGCCTGTGTAAGCGGCGACTCATCCTCCTTGTAATCCACCTCAAAATCCGTCTGGTAGATCTCCATAATTACCTTACCTGCCTCTACCGCTAATCGTTTCATTACTTCTAACACTTTTGTCTGGTTCATATTCTTCTCCTTATCCCTCAAATTATCTCCTGCCAATGATTGCTCTTTGGAGGAAAATCATTGGTATCCAGTCTTGGCAGCAGCATTGGATCATCTACATCCAGATCTGCATGCCGTGCTTCCACAGAAATCCCTAACACGCATCCAAGATCCCTGGCACATTGTACCACTTCCTCATTGTATCCCCCGTACGGGTAATTCATAACCAGATAGTCTTTGTCCATCACCGACTCAAAATACCGCATACCATTCACTATATCTTCCCTCATCTTGTCTGCCGGTAAATGATTCAGCCAATAATGCCGTTCTCCATGTAACCCAAAGAACATTCCTGCTGCTTTCATTTCCTGAATCTGTGTCAGGTTCATATATAACTGCCTTGAAAACTCTGCCTCCGATACCCCGACTGCTTTCTCAAACAATTCACCTACGATCTTACCCCGCAGCTCCTCATCCAGATAAGACTGCAATAACCGCTTTACAAATATGACTTCTTTCGGATCCCAGCGATTCGCAACTGCCAGCTTGTCAAACATCACCTCATCCGGTTCAATCTGCCAGCCTTCCTTACGATAACGGGCTAATAATCCATAAATTTCTGGCAATAATTCTTCTATATCCACACACGCCAATATGAAATGTATCTTATTCACATCCAGTACTTTTTCATACTGTAAGATCCCCGATGGCACAAAAAAGGAACCCTGCATACCATATTCTTTCAACACAGGAAATACATACTGATAATGATCCATATATCCATCATCAAAAGTAAGAAGCATGGCATGTTCCGGCAACTGTCGTTTCTCCCGAACCGCATCAATCACCTCTTCCATCGTTATGACATGAAAATTGTCTCTGAAAAATGCAATCTGCTCCTTAAACAAGTCAAATTCCAATCCTTTGATTCCCGGATATGCACTGTCTTTAATTGGGCGAACATAGTGATACATTACGATTGATAATTGGTTCACTTTTGTTATCCTTTCTATATTCTTTTAAATAATCCGTTCATATATCTCCAAATATTTTGCAAAAAGCCGCATATAATATGCGACTTTTATTCTTTACTTCCAATAACGCTCCAGCAATTGTTCTGCTTCTTCCTTTGTAACATGCAAGTTCTCTATCAAATACTTCTCTGTTGCCTGTCTCGTCTTTCCCATGTTCTTACAACAGATAATCTGACCCTCTGCCAATCCTTCTTCTCTTCCCTCGGCTCTTCCCTCGGCTCTTCCCTCAGCTCTTCCTTCGGCTCTTCCCTCTTCTCGTCCTTCGGCTCTTCCTTCGGCTCTTCCTTCGGCTCTTCCTTCGGCTCTTCCTTCGGCCCGTCCTTCTTCTCTGCTGTCTTCCCGTTCTAACATCAATTGTCTGTCAAATGTATAATCTAACTTAACCACTTTCACCACCTCCGAACGGTGTTCCATTAGGAAACTACGCAACACATTCTCCTCAATACAACGGTCAATCGCCGTCTCAATCGAATGTTCTAATTGCTCATATCCATTAATCCGGTGATTCTCCCTCACATAATCTACAAAAGTCATATATTCCTTTAAAAACGGACACTTCTCTAATAATTCCCGGTTCTTTCCATAATTAATGTTATATACTGTGCATACCAGTTCAATCTCCGGATGTTCCATTGGATGTTCAAATGCATCCGACAACCGCAATTCATACTGTTCCGGCTGTTTTTCCTCTCCATTATAAAAAACTGCAAACCTTGGAGTAGGAATCTTGATCAGTTTCCTGCCATACAGATTCTTGTTCTTCAACATGCCTTCTAATATGATTGTAAAGTAGATCAGACTTCTGACCGGCATATTCGGGCATATCGTCGACTGATGCTCATATATACTCAGATTCATATCCAACACAAACGAAGCATCATTGTGCACTGTCAGTGAAATTCCTCTATCCAATGTACACATCTCTACAAGTCCCGGATCTGTATAGTTCGAATGATTCATTGCGTTATAAAGACTTAACGCATTATCCGGATCCTCCATCAACATACTAAATACATCGCTTTTGTACTCTCTGTTACCTGTCATAATTGTTCCTCCTTTGTTATAGCAGGAACAAGCAATGTAATATCAAATATACAATCCCATCTTCAAAAATTCCTGCCATATAAAAATAATGTGAAATGAAAGCATGAATTTTCGAGATAATTGAATAAAACTAAATGATAACGATACAGTATGCAGCATCAAGGCCATACCTAATATGAAAAATAATGCTTCCCCTATATAGTAACATTGGCACCAAACAAATGCAAGATTAAATACTTTAGGCATTATATAAATTCAAAATATTTTTCTCATTTACAACAAAATATGCTACAATAAATGGATAAAATCAACCGTTATTATACGAACCTATCAAACACACGAGGAGACTTCTATGGAAAAACAAATAAGTATTATTATTCCCTGCTATAACGTTGAGACGTATATTGATCGATGTTTTCAAAGTCTGAAACAGCAGACACTTGGCTTTGATCACATGGAACTCATCTTTGTAAATGATGCCTCTACTGATCACACGCTGGATAAACTGACCAACTTGGAATCCCAATATCCTGACAACATTATCGTAATCAATTTTACAGAGAACCGTAGGCAGGGCACCGCCCGTAATGTCGCATTAGAATATGCTTCTGCCTCATATATTGGATATGTAGATTCGGATGACTGGGTGGAACCAACTATGTTTGAGAAAATGCTTATAGCTATTAAACAATATAACTGTGATTTTGTAGAATGTCGCTGGGATCTTGCAAAAGATATGAAACATGCAAGTCCGATCAAGAAATTAGGGCAACCTGGTTACTATGACTTATCAAACCCGGACACTAGAATGCATTTCATTGGTACACAGATTGGCTTAACAGCTCTTTGGAATAAAGTATTTAAGAAATCCTTTTTGATCGATCACGACATATTCTGTCCGGAGCAAATTCGGTATGAGGATATTTTCTTCTGTTATCTTGCATTTTTGTATGCCCAATCCTACTATCGTCTGGATGATGTTCTTTACCATTATTTTGTAAATCCAACAGGAACTGTCCAAAGAAGAAAACAAGAGTACCAGTTTGACAAAATGGACATTGCCCTCGGTTTTTTAAAGACATGTCAGGCACGAGGACTTTATAATGCAAGCCTGCAAAACAAAAATGCAATCGACTGGATGTTTTTAGAAAAATACTATGTATATATGCTATGGGAAGTATTTGAAGAATTCCCAGAACGTTCTTACTCCTGCTATTTGCAGATGCAACAAACCATCCGTGAATTAATCCCTGATTATAAGACAAATCCCTATCGCCAATGGGAAAGCAATGCCTTCGATGATGTCATGTTAAAACTTGTTGAATACAATCTCGATGAATCCACTTTCAATGATCTTAAAAATGAACTACTAACAAAATTCCAGACAACCTGTTAGGGTTGTCTGGAATAAGTTAATCTATAATTGCATCCCAACTCTCTACGGTGCTGTGAGAGGACGGCGGTTAGTCACCTCCTTCTACTCGATTCTATATACACATCCCATTTTTCTGATACACGGAACACTTCCTATCCCAATTCAAAATCTTTCAAGTATCCCTCTGTTCCATGCCCAGGAAACACAATTATGTCTTCCGACAAGCTTTCTAAAAACGGTCTAGTTATCTCATTATAGTATTTTCGACTTCCACCAGGAAGCCTCGTAATCACCCTATTTCCATCAACGAGACTATCGCCAGAGAATAGATATTCATCATTTATAAGAATACATATACTTCCCGGAGAATGTCCTGGAGTCTCTATCATTTTAACAGACAACCCATGCCACTCCATATTGCATTCCTTATCAAAACCGACATCTACACGGCAGGAATAATCATCCTGAAACATCTCATGTACTTTTTTTCTTTCTTCTTCCGTTTTGTCAATAAACATTGCCATAAAAAAAGCAGATAAATTCTTATTAGGATCTGTTGTCATTTCCTTGCAGTGATTATTGGCATAGACTGTACATTCCCATTGTCTTCGAAAAAAGTTCACACCAGAAATATGATCAAAATGTTCATGTGTTAAAATTATTGTAATATCCTTCACACCACTCTCTTTCAAGAGTTCCACTGCATTCTCATTTTCATTTGGATCTACGATCAACGCATGATCCTCTCTGATTATTATATACATGTTAGATGTGATTACTGGCATTATATATTTATAAACCTCGGTATGTTTAATCATATATTTACACATCATGATATAACTCCTCTAATACACTAGTTCTCTTACACAGTTTTCATATAAATAATTTTATACATTTTTTCCTCAACAAAACCGTTATTAGCATACATCTTTTGGCTTATCTTATTATCAACATCCTTCCATGCATACACACAAATAAGTTGGTTTTCGCATGCATAGTTTTTTGCTATTTGTATAAGATAGCTTGCTTTAAAATTATGAGAACCATTGTACAAATACTCTATACATAACTTTTTGCCTTCTTTCTTCGCAATTAAAAATGCCATTATATTATTATTTTCTTCCCATTTCCATACCGTTTTTTGCTCAATCAAATCTTCTAATTCATCCTTTAACAAATATCTCGATGTAACAGAATCAAAATAATCATGAATTAATTGTATTAAAGCTTCTGCCTCCTGTTGCAAAACAACACTAATAGAACTACATAGCTGATTCTCACAATTGCTCATTTTCGACACATAGCATCTTTGTAATATTATAAATTTTAAATAATGCAACCTCAAAAGCCATTCAAATTCATTTATATCTCGAGTAACACATTCCACAACGTGAGTTGAACTATACATACTCAATATTTCTTCTATAATTGTTCTAGACCCCCAAAAAAACACTTTCTCTACATCATCACTCATTATAGAAAAAACATAAGTCATGTTCATATGCTTGAAATATATAACTTTTTGATTTTCTTCATGTTTTCCATAAAAATTTGTTACAAAATTAAGAATCTGTTTACGATCTATTTTTTTTATTTCTTCTGCAATATCTTTGACTTTCATCCTTCCACCCAATTATTTCAAATACATTTGCTCTAATTTTTTACGATCAATCTTTCCATTATCATTATAAAAAAAACGATCTATATGATAATAAACAGTAGGCACCATATACTTTGGAATTATCGACAACAGATAATCTCTTAATTCATCTTGCTCAATCCTACCTTGATAGAACAAAACAATTTCCTTTTTCTTATTATCATAAACAGCACATGCTAATGTCACATACTGATTTCCCATCGTTGCCGATTCTATCTCCCCAAGTTCAATTCTATATCCCAAATGTTTTATTTGAAAATCCTTTCGACCTGCAAATACAAGTTCACCTTGATCATTATAATAGACTAAATCCCCTGTTAAATACATTTTTTCATGATAATATTTAATTGTTGGATTATCCACATACTTCTCCCTAGTCTAACTTATTATCATCCTCCAATTGTGCATTTAATTCCTCCAAAGCATCACAAACAATCTGTTTAATCTTTTCCTTCATACTAATCTCCATTCCGCCGCCTTCGGCTGGCGGCACAAATAGTAATGAAAGTGTTCCAACTCTCTACACTGTGCTGTAAAATAGTTTGCAAGAAGCTACACTACAAAGCACGGGAGGAGGAGTTGTAATAACTTTCTTCGTTTTAGACAGCATACTAATCAGTGTAAGTTCTGCCTTTTCAAGCACAAATAAGTGGTATTACGAATCCGTACACTAAGAATTGTTTAAGCACCTTAGTTTAATTGTGTGGCAGTTCAGTCAATGGCTTCTTATCTTTTTACGAAAGGAGTCTGACTATGAAAGTTACTTACCAAACCTGTTGTGGTGTCGATGTTCACAAATCTTTTCTCGTCGCCACAATCGTTAAAACCACCGGTGGTATTGAGCCTTCTTACCAAAAGAAGCGATTTTCCACTTTCAACAATTCAATTCTTGAATTCAAGCAATGGCTTCTCGACAATGAATGCCATGATGTCTGTATGGAATCCACAGGTAAATACTGGGTTCCTGTCTTTAATCTCCTGGAAGATGAAATCAATGTTGTCATTGCCAATCCCAAATGGGTTAAGGCGGTGAAAGGCAACAAAGATGATACCAAAGATTCTAAATGGATTGGAGATTTGTTCCGTCTTGGACTTGTCAAAGGCAGTTATATTCCTTGCAAGAAAGTCCGTATTCTCAGGGAATACACTCGCTATCGTTACAAGCTTGTTTCCTGCCGTTCAAGTGAAAAGAATCGGTATCAGAATGCTCTTACTGTTTGCAATGTTGCATTAGATTCTGTTGTTTCCGATATCTTTGGGAAGTCATCCACATCCATTATCGACTATCTGCTTGAACAATCGGGTACATCCATTAACCACGAAGAAATCGCATCTAAGCTTCTTAGGAGCCTTAAATCCAAAGAAGATGCTGTTATAGAATCCGTCGAAGGATATCAGATGACTGATGCCCAAAAATACCGTATGCGCCTCGTCCGCGCACATATGGATTATATCACAGCTGAAATCAATGATGTTGATAAAATGATTGAAAATATGATTTCTTCTAATCCTGATTTTGAAAATGCCGTCCAGTTCCTCTGTACCATTCCGGGTGTCAAACGTGATAGTGCAATCACTATCATCTCCGAAATTGGTACTGATATGTCTCAGTTCTCAAGTTCCAAACGCTTATGTTGCTGGGCTGGTCTTACACCCGGCAGCAATGAATCTGCTGGTAAGAAGAAGTCTGTTCGGATTACACGTGCCGGTGTCTACCTCAAACCTGCATTAGTACAGTGTGCTCATGCAGCCGTAAAATCTGACAAATCTCCTTACTACAAAAAGAAATATGAATCACTTGTTAAACGTCGTGGCAAGAAAAGAGCCATTATCGCTATTGCCCGTATGATTCTTACTGCCATCTACCAGATGCTGTCTACTGGTGAACAGTGGAATCCGAGCGATCTTTACAAAATCGATATGCCTGTAGCTCTTGTTGAAAAACAAAAGGCTAAAGCTATCAGGCAAGCCAAGAAACTATTACAACGAGAAGGATTACTTCCTCCTGATGAACCATTAGCTTCTTGATCTGATTTCCTAACTCTATAACACTTTAAAAAGTTGCCTGCCTTAGACAGCTTATTTAAGTGCGCCCATTTATGGTTTTCCTCTACTTTCTTTCACACTATTTATCCTTCCTAATATAAATATTATCAATTAATCCATCTTCTCGATAGCCAAACTTATCATGTAAACTTAGAACTTCGCGATTATCTCGATCAACCCATAAATAAAATAAATGTATGTTATTAATATGCATATTAATATATTTGGCAAAAAGTGAATATCCAATAACATTATTTCTATATTCTTCTTTTACACATAACACTCTCGCATATGATTTTTTACCAAAATCTTCAAACAAAAGAACTCCTGCAATTTCATTATTAATACATATTTTTAACGTCCATTTTTTATCAATCAACTCCATTAATTCTTCTTTTGATGGCAAACAACTGACCTTCGCATCAAACGAACCATATAATAAACAATAAATCTCCTTGGCATCTTTACTTCTCGCAAATTCCACATTCATAAGTTCTCTATAGGGTTGTTCCACACTATTCACAAAGCTTTTTCTTATGTAAGTCTTATATAATGAAAAATTTAAATGTTTAATAATATCTTCTGATAATCTATTGTTTCCTTTTAACAAAATATTAGTAGTTAAGTCATTATATTTAGATATATCTTCTCTCAAGCTTGTCCAGACTCTATCTTCTATAACAGCATCTTTTTTAATAAAATAGTACATATTAAAGTATAAAGGTCTCTTCTCAATCAGTAATACTATATTCTTCTCTGTAAACATTTCCATTTTTTTATCACTAATATTTTTCTTTAAATCACTCCATGACAAAAAACAATTACTCAATTCTAATTTGCCCAAACTATTTTGTATTATCTTAGATTCCAATTCTATACTATTCTCCCAACCATTTTCATGATATCCATATCGATACAAAACACAAAGTCCACAGACATAACCTTTTTAGAATCTACTAAATTAAATTTATTCCCGATTTCCAAAAAATCTCAATTATACATCTTCTTATTTAGCAATCTCTTTCCTGTATATTATATCATATAATCCATCTGGCTTTTGGTGTCCAATTCTTGTGTTATAACGAATTGCTTTTTTATTATTGATATCCATCCAACAATAGGCATATATTACACCCTTCTTGGCAATTTCCATATCCGCCTTTGTCAAAACAGAATAAATGGCACTAGCAGGTCCATCATTATACATAAAATTACCGTATTTTTTTCTTCCCTCAATTGTAAAAATATATGCAGCAACGATTTTTCCATCTTCTCTTGCCACCCACACCCATTCATTGCTTATCATTTCTCTCAAAACATCATCGGAATAAAAATGACTTTCATATGGATCAAAAATCTCTTTTAAGCGTCTATTAATTACTTCTGCATCCTCTACTTTTGCTAATTCTCCATATTTTTCATCATACAACCCAGATTTTTCATACATTTTCAAAAGTCTAGCTTGCTCTTCCGGATCAATATTTCGTATATGCTCACCAAAACGTTCATATTCCGCATATAATTGAAATCCACTACTTATAAACAAATCCGACAAAGCTTCTCTTTCTTTTGTCAAAAAATCCAGTACATAATCTCCTTCTAGTCCTCTTAGAAGAACTGCAAGTTCATCCATATCATTGGAATAAAAATAAACACGTCTTACACAATAGTCAAAAAATGTAAAAACAATAGAATGCTCTCCTTCAAAAACTTCAAACATTTCATTTTCGAACTGATTATAATAATTTGTAATTACTCTTTTTCCTTGATTTTTTATAATTGTATATTTTTCTTTTATATAAATTATATTCTTATTCATTCTTTTCCCTTCAGTATCTTCAATTAACAAGTGGAGGTTACCAGCTCACAAAAATGAAGTTTTCCTAAATGAACTAATGCAGAACTCCATGTAAGACCTGAGCCAAATCCAGAAAGACAACATACTCTTTCATTTTCCAACAAATCATTTGCAACATTATATGTAATATTTATAGGTATTGTACTTCCACTGGAATTACCAAACTCACCCACAATATTCATTGGCATTTTTTCATATGGGACCTGCATTTTATCAGCTAATTTTTCCATCATAAACTTATTGGGCTGATGAAACAGAAACCAATCAGCATCATTCGCTGAAACACCTGCATACTGAAGAATTTCCTCTATCATTGGCGGAACCTCTTTTTGAACAAAATTAAATACTTTTGAGCCTTCCATCCAAATGTGATTTTTACATCTAAGTATTCCATCACCTAAATAATCCTTAAATTCTGCTGTTTCAGCAGACCGTGGTAATCTATAGCCCCCCGCTGGCATAATCAAACAGTCCCTATCTTTTCCATCAGAATACATATTGAAATAAATATCCTTAGCCTGTTCATCATTTTCAACAACGGTTACACTTGCTGCATCTCCTCCAAATTGAGCCTGCATCTCTTTATCGGTCTTAGCTTTACGATTCAATACATCTCCTGTAAACACTAAGACCTTTTTATTCTCCATATGCTCTAACAACATAAATGCTTGCATCAATCCCATAAGATATGCTGAACATCCTTGGGCAATATCCATACATACTACATCTTTAGGTAAATCACATTCACCTTGTATAATATTACTCACATGAGGCACAAAATAGTCTGGTGTCAATGTTACAACAACTATTCCTCCAATTTCCTCTTTATTAATCCAATTGTTCTTTAAAATATAATTTAATCCATAAATACATAAATCCGAGGTTGCTGTTTCTGGTTTCACAGCTCTTCGCTTTCCGTAACCCATTATTCTTTTTAATCTTTTTGTTTGACGATCTGCAAATTCTTTCGTTTCCTCATCATAATCATATTCATTTTCTGGAAGAATACCCAATATTCCGGTTATTTTCTTCCCCTTAAACTTTGTTAACATTTATATTTCTCCTCCATTTTTGCGAATTATGTTCATAATCGCTTCAATAGAACAAAAGTTTTTTGCTACGATATCTAAGCCATCTATTGATATGTTATATTTAGTATCCAATTCCGAAACCAAAGTTACGATATCAAAAGAATCCAAATAACCATCCTCTACAAAATCACTGCTCTCTTTAAAATCAAATTCTGGTCTAATATCTGCTAAAATTTCATAAATCTCATTCATAATTAATCTCCTATACATTCACTTTCCAATAATTTTCTATTTATCTTTCCATTATCCGTCAAAGGAAGACTATCATATCTTCTATACTTTGTCGGAATCATATATTTAGGAATTACTTTGGTCAAAAATCTTCTAATATCCTTATCCATAATATCCTCTACTGCTTCATAACATAAGATTATATCCTTATTTTGGCTATCATAAATAACACAGGCATTTCCTATTTCCGGCACTTTCATAACCGCATTCTCTATCTCACCTAATTCAATTCGATACCCCATATGCTTAATCTGAAAATCTTTCCGACCAACAAACATAATTTCATTTCTGTCATTATAATAAACCAAATCACCTGTTTTATATATCAGCTCCTTGTATAAAGAATTAAGCGGATTCTGAACAAAGACTTCTTTTGTTTTCTCTTCATTACCTAAATACCCTACAGCAAGTGAACTTCCTCTGACACATAATTCACCTATCTGCCCTTCTTTCTCTATAAGAGTATTTTCCTCTGATAAAATGAAAACATCTGAATTTCTACATGGAATTCCAATCGGAAGCGGCTCATCATCTTCAAACTGACGATCTACAATGTAATATGTACAATCTACAGTAATTTCGGTTGGTCCATATAGATTCGAATAAAGTGCCTCAGGAATAAATCTCCGCCAATAATTTAAATGACGATTTGGCATGACCTCTCCTGCAAACAGAATCTTATTAAGACAACAGCAGTCTATTCTGCTTAGTATATCGCTATTTGCTATATTAATTAACACAGATGGTACCCAAAAAACCATATTGATTAAATGATCCCTCACATACTGCATTAACTCTGCTGGAAATGCAAACAATGTTTCAGGAATAATGTATAACGTAGCACCTGTACACAAAGCAGTGTATATATCCAATGTAGAATTATCAAAATAAAATGGTGCTTGATTTCCTATTTTATCTTTATCAGAAACCTGATAGGTATCTTTAACCCAATCTACATAATCAATAATACTTCTATTTGTTATGGCAACACCTTTTGGAATACCAGTCGATCCAGAAGTAAAAAGAGTATAAACCAAATCTGTATCTATTATATGGTCTATATTACTAACCACTTGTAAACTATCAAAATCGAGTTCATCGATGTTTAAAATAATATCTTGAGAAACATCATTCTTTATTAATTTACCCTTATTAGCACCATCTGTAATGATAAGAACAGGATGTAAACAATCCAAGATACTTTTGACTTTCTCAAACGGGAAGCCTACATCTGTCGGAGTATAAAAATTCCTAGAATACAATATTCCCATAAAAGACACTATACTCCATCTGCTCTTCGGTAAATAAACTAAAACAGGCTTCCTTACTCCAACATTCTTTTCTGAAATAGCACTTGCAATAATCTGAGCACAATGCTTTAATTTCTTAAATGTTATATTTCCACCTTTATCAACGACAGCTGTTTTATCCGGATATTTTTCCACCGTCTTTTCTAGATAGCATAACACCGAATTATACACTCGCTCTCACCTCCCTTTTAGTAATACAATCCCGCACTTACCGGAATCTCTGCACCTGTTAAAAATCTAGCCTCTGACGATAATAAATAACATGCCAAACTAGCAATCGCTTCAGGCGTAATTAGTCCAAGAGGTTGTCCATCAGCTGCATTTTCATCTGACACACCCATAATTTCACGCTTATGTGCTGCCATCGGTGTATCTACACCTGCTGGCAAAATAGCATTTACTCGAATTTTTCTGGTTGCAAATTCCTTCGCCATTGTTTTTACTATTGCATTTAATGCTGCTTTCGATGCTGAGTAAGGTCCCATACCTTTATCACAGCTAATTGAAGAAACCGAAGAAATAGCAACAATGGATGCCCCTTCATTCGAATATAATCTACTGGAGAAAAACTTTCCTAATTCAACAAAAGAAAAACAATGTAACTGCATTGCCTCTTCCAACAGATTTAACTGATTTGATTTAATTGGACATTCAGCTAACATGCCGGCACAATGCACCATGCCATCTAAAATAATACCTTCTTCCTTGCAGAATTTAAAAATATTTTTTATTCCCTGCAAATCCAATAAATCATATGCATATATATGACTTTTGTCCGGTAATCCTTTTGAAAGCTCCAAAAGCTTTTCTTTGTTCCTTGAAACCAATACAAGCTCTGCGCCTTTTTTGCTAAAATACTCCGCACATGCCTCTCCAATTCCAGATGAGGAACCTGTAATCAATATCTTTTTACCTTTTAACATTTCTCACCTTATTCGCTTTCGTTCATCATATCAATAATCTCACCCATTGTTTTAAACTTACTTATTTCTTTTGCAAGAGGATATTTATTAAACTTTTCACCCATAAACGCAATAATGGACAAAATTGCAACTGAATCCCATGTTTCTAGATCATTCAAAATAACAGTTTCTACTACCTCTTCTTCCTCTAATTCAAAAACCTCTGCTAAAAATTCTTTCTTTTCTTCAAGTGACATTTTATAATTCTCCTTTCATTTTTCTACTATAACTTGGTCTATCTTGATCACCATCACCGCGAAACATTTTTATTCCCTTTAGGTCTGGTGCTCCATAATAGATGTCAACATTTTTCTGTTCGAATGGTTCAAAATAATTCGGAATAATATTCTCATCTTTTTCATCTCGATAGATAAATCCCATCTGTTCAAAAGTTTTTTTCTCTAACCCAGTACAATACATATCCACATATTCATAATCATTTTCCTCTATCAATTTTTCCAACGCATAACCAGTTTGACATAAGTCTTCCTCATAACCAATAAAATCTACTAACTTTAAGATTCTGCTATGATTATACTCAACCTTTCTCCCAACCAAAAATGATTCCATACTGCCATCCGGTCTCTGAATACCATATACCTGATATTTATAAATCGGGTGATTAAAATATCTATGTATTAAATACTTTTTGTCTTTATATGGTCGATTCATTCTAAGAATAGAATCTTTAACTTTATTACTAAATTCATTTTCACTTAACAATATAAGTTGACATGAACCTTTCTGAACCTTAGGAATTATTTTATTATTTACAACAGCAATTTGATAATCTTTTTTATCTCCCAATCGGTAAAAATGTTTCATCTTACCCACCTCGTCGCCATTTAATTTTGCTATTCTAACCGCCGTTTTGACATTAAGACCAATTCCATATGCACACTCATTGTGTATTTCTTCCCAAATTGCTTCTGCCAACTCTAAACCCAGCATTGGATTACCACACTTAATAACTTTCCAAAGAGCTCCTGAAATAGATGGATTGTCCTGACTATTATATATTATAATTCCATTAATGCCATATATTTTACCATCTTCTATTGCAATGTAAAAGTTAACTTTATCCTCATCTACATACATCCAATCAAAGAATTCACGATCCATTGCAAGAATATGATCTTTTTTCCAGTATTTTTCAATAAATTGCATTACATCAGGAATTTCTTCTTTTTTTGCCCTTCTATATTCCATATTCTTATCTCCAAATTTTATTTTTCTACCCACGCATATAATTTCTTCCATGCATATACTATTTTATAATTCGGATTTGCCTCAAGAATAATGTCTGTCATAGCAGAAATATCATCGAAACAATGATATGTACAAAGTGATAATTGGGGTGCAAAATTTTTAAGAGTTTTTCTTGCCCCTCTTAACATCTGTCGTTCTGCACCTTCAATATCTGCTTTTATGAAATCTACTCGTTGTAAATTGTTTTTCTCAACAAAGTTATCCACAGTTGTTACATCAACATCTATTTTCTCACCTTTATTTCCTCTATCTTCTATACTTCCTGCACCGATAGAACTGTCCGAAAGATAAAATTGTGTCTTTCCTTCGTAATCTGCTAAAGCATATTTTTCAATATGAATACTATCTTTATATAGTTTTTTTGTCATCTCTAGCCACTTTATTGGTACTGGTGCCGGTTCAAACGCATAAACGTCCAATCCCATTGCCGCCGCCCGAGCCGAAAATGTTCCAACGTTAGCTCCACAATCCAACACCACTCCCCCACCCGGGATGCTTTCTAGATTTACATCATTATACTCATATACGCCTTCATCAATCATGCTCTCGTCACCAAGGTATGGTAACACCAAATCGCCAAATTCTAAAGCATATATAATTAATGATGCCATATCATCTTTTGCCTTTAAAAATAAATTCGGAATCTTAAAACTGCCACAATCTATAATATCATCACTAACACATATCTCTTTTTCCTTTAATTTCGCTACAACCAAAGCGCTAGCTTTTTCTGCAGCGTTTAAAACATATACATTTCTACATTTTGAACAAATTATATTTGGTATAATATCATGAAAAAACCAACTATCTGCGCCTACAATGATCCTATCCTCTTCCAAAAACGTAACCTCAGATAAATTATAAACAGGAATCCCTTCAATCGTATCAACATCTTTTAATCCATCCGAAACTATAAAGCCTGTTATCAATATATCCTCTAAATATTCATACAAATAAGCCTTTATCGCTCTTCCAAACTTACCTGTACCATAGATATATATTTTTCCTTTTTCATTGCTAGCAAATGTCAAACACGTCTTCTTCATTTCTTACATCCTCCTTTAGTATATTATAATCTCTCGGAATCTTTAAGCCAGTAAATATAAGGCTTTCAGATTCCTTTTTTATTAAAATCCCCCACTTTTTTATCAAAAACACTTGACAAATCCATCGAAAAATGCGGCGCTTCGCGCGCTTATTTATAAGGCATATTTTTCGATTGGAGGCGATTTCATTTGTTACCTGTTAACTGTGGCAGTCATTCCAACTACCAAAAGTTTGTTGTCAAAAATTTACGTAAATATTATCCTAAACCCTGATTCCTTACCCCGCTCTACATGGGACATCATTGACCGTTTTTGGAATCTTGACCTTTCCTACACCGATGAAAAACTTAAAAACAGATATTCTGTCTTTGGACCTAAGCTAAGAACTCCTTCCTGCATGCACCGTTCCTACCTGCTGTCTCTGGATTTTAAAGTTACTTCCCTGACAGAGTGGGCTGCACAACTAAAAATCAACCCTCTTTATGCTAATCTCAGCGGTTTTGAATTCGGTGATACTCCCGGTGTTGATACTTTCTATGATTTTTTCAACCGTCTCTGGGATTCCGATGAAGATAATCTTTCTCCTCATATACATCCCATTAAGGCTTCTGTTAATAAGCCTTCTGCAAAAGAGGCTAAAGCAAAACCTGTTGAAAAAATCTCTGTTGAGCAGCTTTTGCAGGAACTGGAAAATACTTCTTTCTCCATTTCTGAACAGCCTTATGGTTCTCTGTTTGACCCTTTTAATCGGGAATTCCCTACTTTTCCCAGCCCGATTGTGACATCGGATGGGATTCATCCCGTTCCTGTTTTTATCATGGATACGATTTATATATGCTGGTTGCTTCTGATTCCAAGTACGGAAGAACCGTCCACCTTGCCACAAAGGAGAATCCACGGTTAATCAACATACCGCCACGTAACAGTAACGAATGGAAAACGGAATTTAATGCAAGAACTTCTGCAGAACGTTCCAATAAACGTGAAAAATATGATTTCCTGTTAGAAAGCGGCAGGCACCGCTCTAGTAAGATGTGGTACTGCCGCCTCTATAACATCTTGATGCATGGGATCTGCCCTTTGAATCCACCCTACGAAAGTTGATTTTAGAAGTGGCATAATCCTATGATTATTATACACCCTTTTAAGGCATAGCGACAGTTATGTCTGTTTCTCATGCTTATTTTTATTCATTTCGGATAATATTCACTTTTCAATGTTCATTACTAGCTGTGCTGGATATAATCATTCGGGATTCCGAGAGATTATTAAATAAATATACTTGGTCTATCTTGATTTCCATCACCTATAAACATATGATAATGTTCAAACGGAATATCACTGGTAAATATTTTAACATTACTCCTCTCAAAAGGTTCAAAATAATGAGGAATAATATTATTATTTTTTTATCATCCATTAGCGTGAAACCTGCATCATCCTCCGCAAGATAAAAGTAATATTTGTCATTTCTACAATATTGCCATTCAAATAATTCTGTTGATTTTGATAATATATGCGTTTCTTTCCAATTGTCTCTTATAAAATTCATCGCTTTATATATACTCTTCTTATTTCCTCTATATATCTTAACCATAAATTTATCTCTTTTCATTCCAAATTTACATATCAAATCACATCTTCTACAATAATTTATATCGGCATCTTTTAATTATAAGATTATACTAAAATGATTTTCACTCAATCTTTCCATCTATTTACTACACTTACATAAATCTCCTCCATATAACACACTACAATTCTTACTACAAAATACAATCCCATAGATATCTATTTTCTCAAATCCCATTTCCATCAGTTCATCACCATACCTATCTTCTTTAATCCTCTTTATGGCTTTCTGAGCATCTTTTTCTATATCTTTAAACTGTGACGATACTTTCAGCTCCAGAACAAAAGCCTTTTCCTTCATATCAATTGGAATTAGTATTATATCACTTCTACCATCTCCACACTCACAGTTTGATTTCACATGATACTGTTAACTTTGATTCAATTTTCCAGTTACAAAACCATGGTAAAAATTCTCTACACTATCATAGAACGAAATGCCGTGTTTCAACTGTTCATCTATCATTCCTTGTACTTTGCTTGCATCCCCGATTTCTAATGCTTCATAGAGGTTAAGTGAATCACTCCGTTCTAACTGATTCTGAACCCATTGCCGAATCGTTCTTTCAAAAACCATCCGAACTTCCATATTAGGAATCAGTATCTCAATGGTGTTTCCCGCAATCAAAGTTTCAATCTGCTCCTTTTCCTCTCTTCCAGCATGAGAAACTAACTGTTTTATAATATCCACGACAATATGCATTTTCCAATGAAATATCATATTCAGAGTTTTCCCAAAACGCCGCAGTCTGCTAAACGGGTTCATTTCCCCTCTTAAATCCAGTAATGCATTTATAAATATTGTTTTATCCATATAATAATATCCATCTCAAATCAGTTTTCCATAATCATCCACTCCAATGGGCAATGGCTTCTTTAACCTGTTCTGCACCCGTCTCACCACCTACCTGTCATTTCATCACAAACATCATTTTTATTCTACCACACTCCCGACTGAAATACCAGTCAACACCTCTTCTAACGTCCGTATCTCCGTCCCTTTGATCTTGGCACCGCCTTCCGTTGCATCAATCACCGGCATGGTCACATCCTTTCTTTCAATTCTTCTTTCAATCCACTCCCGGTAAAGTTGGAATGGGCGTGTTGTCGGAACCGGATTGCCATACACATCTTCCACCATAATCATATCACTATAATCCGTAATCCCCTCTTGTCTGGCTCCGGTTGTATGATCCCGGTTACCGGTATATGCCATATCCAGTCCTATTAATACAATCTTTTCTGCTCCAAACCGGATACACATGTCTACGGCCGTTGTGGCGACGGATCCGCCAGTTTCAAACAAAGGTAATCCATATTCCGTTGCAAGTTTTTCTGCATCCTCAAACCCCTTCTGGCATAACATATATAACCTGCCATGATAATTTCTGGCAATCCCCTTTGAAGCAGTGGACAATACAATTATCGGAATTCCGGATTCTTCCACTCCCTGAATCTGTGAATTCGATATCTCTTTGGGATCCGTAATGATAATATAATCCATAGGGAGTCCCAATTGATAAAGTTTCCTGCAAACTGCTCCCATAGCCAGAACAATAACATTGTCATGTTTTTCTTTCAGTAAATGGACATTTTTATCTAGAGATGGACCTGCTCCCACAATGATAACCGTCTTTCCTTGAAACTGTTGTTCCAATTCTGTCAGATTCCACTCACAATGCTGTATGTTAAACAGATAATTTCTTATCATCCGTTCACTCCTCGCCCGTGAAGAACCTTCATAGACAAGATACTTCTGAATCTGTTGCAGAATCTTCCCGTCCTTGATCCGCTTTACCGAAGGCTGGTGGAACAAAACGATCTGTTTTTGCGTTGGCCTAATCATCTCGCTTAACATTTTCCAGTCCGGATCATACACAATACGGACTCCCGGATGCCCAAAATACCAGCTCATATCTGTATACGTCATAGCAAGCTGTATCATACCAATATCATTTTCCAGAATAGTAATATCCAGATCATAGTCCTTTGACGCCAGATATTGACAATGATATCCAAGTCCCAATCCATATATAATATACTCATCGATATACGGATCATAATAAGTATCAATCAACGGTCTTGCATAACCTGTCGGGTTCTCATTGCTATGCAGGTACAGCTTCTTATCCTCTGCGGTAACTGCCACTGTCAAGTCTCCTACCGTAGTATCTTCCATAGAATAGATATCCTGACTATAAGGAGAATCCTCATGTAGCTTCTCACAGGAAAGCATCTGCTCATACAAATACGAATCCTTCTCCTTCAAAGCCTGCATATTCTGTTCCCAATACAATTCCAACAAATCTTCTCCACTGTTCCGGATTGCATTCTGTATCCCAACAATCATCGGCAACATCTGTAGCTGCAAAATGTCTCCATAGAGAATATAATCTTCCTGTTCCTGCGCCCTCAACATCTGCTGCAGCACGGAAAGCAGATATTCTTCGTCTATTTCCAGACCACATTCTGAAAAGACTACCTTATTTGCAATAACCTCTGTTAATATTTCAGATATTCCGGTGGCCAGAGCATGCATGAGCCCAACAACATTTACACGATCCTGTCTATTGATATATTCTTTCATCTGGTAGATCCAGCAAAGAATCTGCTTGTTTTTTTTGTACAGTTCTTTCATGAGTTTCTCCTCTTTCCCGAATGACATACATCAAATTGCTAATCTTTTATTCTAACGTCTTGAATGTTCTCACTTTTTCCATTACAATAAAAACAACTATAATTACATTCACCTTGTTATATAATACCATGGGAGGGCTTATATATGCAAATCAAAAACCGAAAAATCGGATCGGAATATCCGCCACTGGTGATTGCCGAAATTGGAATCAATCACGAGGGATCTTTACAAACTGCTTTTGAAATGGTAGATGCCGCAGCACGTGCCGGTGCAGAGATCATCAAACATCAGACTCATGTTGTAGACGATGAGATGTCACCCTCTGCCAAAAATGTGATTCCCGGCAACGCAGATGTATCCATTTATGACATTATGACACGCTGTGCCCTGAGCGAAGAGGAAGAGATCCGGTTAAAAGAATATGTGGAATCCAAAGGACTGATCTTTCTCAGCACCCCCTTTTCCCGGGCAGCCGCCGACCGGTTAGAACGAATGCATGTATCGGCATACAAAATCGGATCAGGGGAATGTAACAACTATCCTTTGATCGAACACATTGCCCAGTTTGGTAAACCAATGATTGTATCAACCGGAATGAATAGCATTGAAAGCATTCAGAAAACCGTCGACATTCTAGAGAAATACCATATTGATTATGCACTTTTACATTGCACCAATATATATCCTACCAAGCCCGAGTATATCCGTCTTGGAGCCATGCAGGAACTTATGCAACGCTTTCCAGATATCCCCATTGGTTTATCCGATCATAGTCTGAACAATAACGCCTGTCTTGCTGCTACCGCATTAGGCGCAAGTATTCTGGAAAGGCATTTTACAGATAGTAAATATCGTCCTGGCCCTGATATTATCTGTTCCATGGATCCTGCTGAGCTTTCAACCCTTATTCAAGGTTCCAAAGAAATTTTCCAGATGCGTGGAGGATGTAAAGCCCCGCTACAAGCCGAACAGGTTACAATAGATTTTGCATTTGCAACCGTTGTTGCAATCAAAGATATCCACGCAGGCGAAGCGTTTACCGAAGATAACATCTGGGTAAAAAGACCGGGAACGGGAGACATTCCAGCCGAACAGTATAAGCAATGCATCGGACAGATAAGTAGACGAGACATTCCTTGTGGTGAACATTTAAGATGTTCTGACGTACAACTCTAATTACGAACAGGAGACACAACATGCAAACGAATGATAATAATTCTAACAATCGCATCATTTTCTTAACAGGAACACGTGCAGATTACGGAAAGCTAAAGTCCCTTATCCGTATTGTCAACGACAGCGACCAATTCGAAGCACATATATTTGCTACTGGCATGCACATGCTTTCCCGATATGGGTCTACTTACAAAGAGATCATTAAAGATGGGTTCCCTAATATATACACTTTTGTAAACCAGAACACGAATACACCTATGGATCTTGCACTAAGTAATACCATTACTGGATTCAGTAATTACATCGCAGAATTAAAACCAATTGCCATTGTAGTTCACGGCGACCGGTTAGAGGCTTTAGCCGGTGCCATTGTTGGTGCACTTAATAATATCCGCGTATTTCACATTGAGGGTGGAGAGGTAAGCGGCACTATTGATGAATCCATCCGGCATGCGATTACCAAATTTTCGCACTATCATTTTGTTGCTAACGAGACAGCAAAGAAACGTATTATGCAACTTGGCGAGCCAGAAGAAAACATCTTCATATTCGGTTCCCCAGATATTGATATCATGCATTCAGACAAATTACCAACTCTTGACATGGTAAAATCCTACTACAATATTACGTTTGACAATTATAACATTGTACTTTATCACCCTGTGACAACTGAGACATCTAATCTTGCCCATAACGTAAAAAGTATGGTCAACACACTGATCGAGTCCGGTCTGAATTATGTTGTTATCTATCCAAATAATGATTTTGGCAACAAGATTATCCTGCACGAGTATGAGAGATTATTAGATGATCCACATTTTCGTCTGTTTCCATCCATGCGGTTCGAATACTTCCTTACCTTATTAAAAAATGCAGATAGCATTATTGGTAATTCCAGTTCTGGCATACGGGAAGCATGCATTTACGGCATACCGGCTCTCGATCTTGGCAATCGTCAAGCAGGAAGATACCGCCCGGATTCCTTTTCACATATACACCATACAAACGAAACGGATCCCCATCTGATTGATATACTACAGGATACTATTGCAGCAAAATCCAATCTTACTCCACAGTCCTATTTTGGAAACGGCAACAGTGATAAACTATTTCTGGATATTCTCTTACATAAGAACATCTGGCATTCTAATATACAAAAGAGATTCATTGACATTGATTTTTAAAGGAGCAAACACATCATGTATCAGAAACAACGAATTCTAGCAATCATACCCGCCCGCGGTGGCAGTAAAGGTATTCCAAACAAAAACATTATCGATCTATGCGGCAAGCCCTTACTTTCCTATTCTATTCTTGCAGGTCTTAGCAGCAATTACATCGACACTGTAATGGTCTCTACAGATTCTGTAAAAATTCGTGATATTGCATTGTCTTTTGGCGCAAGCGTTCCTTTCCTGCGTCCTGCCGAATATGCCACAGACACTTCTAAGACAATTGATTGCATGCTCCATGTCATACAAGAACTTAACAGAAACGGTCAACATTATGATTACGTTGTTCTGTTACAACCAACGCAGCCAATCCGCAAACCAGAGTGGATTGATTCTGCAATTGAATTACTTATCAACCATCCAGAAGAAGATTCTCTTGTTAGCGTATGTCCTGTGTCCGAACACCCTATCCTTATGCGGACCATAACAAAAGAAGGAACCCTAAAGTCCCTTCTTCCTATGTCTAGTACTGTTCGCCGTCAGGATTTCCCAGACGTATACCGGGTAAACGGCTCTATCTACATTAATAAAATTAACTCTAACTTTAACGCAGATACAAGCCTTAACGACAATCATCTTCCATATTATATGGAAGAACAGTATTCCATTGATATTGATTCGTATGAAGATCTGCAAAGGGCTGAGCATTTTCTGAGCAATCATACGATACTATAATACATTATCCCTTCATCGTACTATCTATTACATCCACAAACATACTTTTAACGTCATCAACGACCTCATACATTGCCTGCATATATGCCTGTAACTTTTCAAACATTCTACAGCATTCTTCATTATTATCTTCCCGCATATCAAAAACATCACTTAAAACATCACCCTGTTCCTTGGCGATCATACAATCCAGAAAATATATCTCGTCATATTCATTACACTTTGTAATATTATTCCGTACTTTCTTCTGTATGCTCCTCATTTGAGAAGGTTTGTAATACTTACCCGTAATTAATTGAATCCCATATTTTGTCTGCTTAATGCTATCATATAAGATATTTTTTAATTCATCTAAATGATCTACACTTTGCTTCCACAGATTAACAACCTCTTCCTGTTGTTTGTAATCAAAGGTTGGCGGTTCCTTCTGAATCATTCCTTCAAAGTCAAATTGCTCCACCGGATACTCCTCAATAACCTCTTTTAATGGTTTCTGAATCGTACCGACAATCTTCGCTCCGCCTTCTGTTGCATTGATCATTTCTATATCCGTGTTACATCTTAAGTACAATTCATACCATTTACGATAATAATCATAATCCAGTGAAGTATATACTGTATCGCCATAATAGCCCTCTATCGGAATTCTATCCTCAGGCTTATATATAATCTCATTTTCTTTTCCTGCATGAACTTTATCCGGCGCAAGTGCCAAATCCTGTCCAACCAGAACTATCTTTTTATATCCCCACTCAACTGCCAATGTCACCGCACAAGTAGCAACCGAACCACCCTTCGGAAGAGAATACATGCATTTACCAGCAATCTGATAGAGTTTATTATAATACGAGCACTCAGCTGACGCAAAAATTATCTTCTGATCATGTAATAATGAAACAATATCATGATTAGACGAAGAATAAATTGCTAATGGTATTGTCCTCGTCCGCTCATCCTCAAATAAATCTATTTTTTTACCGGGATCTACCGTAACAGCCAGATCCGGTTGAATTCCTTTACTTATTAAATAAGGAAGCGCAGTATCTACTGCGATCATAAAAAACTTCCCCTTCACTTCCCTTAAATCTTCTACATTCTTTTCCAAGGAAGGACCCGCAGCAACAATAATGACCGGTCTGTCCGTTGGGAAAACTCCCTCAAAATCCATTTCACAATTACTATGAAAGAGTTCTTTCATATTATATATCATATTGCGTACCGCTTTTACTGCAAAACGCTGTTTTGTTGTAATCGTCGCATAGGTTGCATTGACCGCATAGGAAAACTTTTCTTTGACCATTTCATAATCATTCGGAAAAAGCTGGTGATACAGCGGCAAAGAATCAAAATAGCATCTCCGGTAGTTCTCGTCTGTAATATGATAGCCAAGATCTGCATCTAATTGTGTATCATTCCATCCCTGCACAATAATCCTCGTTCTTTGATGCTCGATCAAAAAAGACAAGTCATAATGATTCATTGCATGCAAAAAAATATCAATGGATGGTTCATAAAACAAAAATTGGACATGCTCTCCTAACAGTTCTACTATCTTCCTAGCGATCATCCCACTTCCCAGGCCAAAAAAAACTACTACAGAATAATCCCCTATATCTGCGTATTTTTTTGCAAAATTCTCCGCTTCCCTCGTCGGATTATACCTGCTTCCCATATAATAACTTTTATCATTTATATTAATACCAATAATAGATGAACCATCTTTCGTCTGTTGAACAAAACAATTGTTTTCCGACTCCCGTTCGCTGTCCTTATCCTGTTCGATCAACGTATACAGATCTGGATCAAATTTCTTCATCACGGCAATATTATTCTCATAATATGTCATATTTTACCCCTCTATATAACTTTCTATTATTTCTAACACTTCATATTGCATAATATCTGCCAATAATATATTATCTCCATCTTCCATAGCATGAAGTGCCTCTTCTAATTTCTCTTTTAACTCATTTTGAAATTCCGTATTATCTGTTTCTACAATCATTCTCTCTAAATACGGCAGCACGATATATAATGCTTTATATCCAGCCTCAATATTTTCCTGATACAATAGATCCACTATCTGTCTGATCGCATCAACCAGTTGCTTTAACATATCCTGATCCATTCCGCTTCTCCTTTGGCATTTGTTTTTTAAACAAATAAAGCGGACCATAAATGATCCGCTCTACCTGTCATAATCTTAATAAGATTACTGAAGTAATGATAATACACCTTGGTTAGACTGGTTAGCTTGTGCAAGCATAGACTGTGCAGCCTGCTGTAAGATATTATTCTTAGAGTAGTTAACCATCTCTGTTGCCATATCTGTATCACGGATATTAGATTCAGAAGATGTTAAGTTCTCAGAATAATTCTCCAAGTTGTTAATTGTGTAGTCAAGACGATTCTGAATAGCACCAAGCTGAGATCTTGTGTCTGAAACTGTCTTAACAGCAGTTGTAACAGTTGACATCAAATTACGATACTTAGAAGTACCAGTGCTCAAACCATCTGCATAATTACTACCAAGAACAGCCTTAGTCTTAAGATCTGACAAACCTAACTGTGAAGAGTTAATCTCCTTAAGCTGAACTGTCATGGTCTCTGTCTTGTTAGCACCAACCTGTAAGCTGATACCCTTGCTGATGTTTGGATTCATCTCTTTGCTCAACAGATACTTACCATTGAACTGTGCCTTCTTAGAAATGCTATCGATCTCTTCTGTTAACTGTGTTAACTCATCAGCGATTGCTTTACGATCATCTGTAGCATTAACTTCGTTGGCACCCTTGGTTGCTAACTCACCCATACGCTGTAAGATTGAATGAATCTCATTCAAGTTACCTTCAGCTGTCTGGATTAAGTACTGTCCATCCTCAGAGTTGCTAACTGCCTGATTGATACCACGGATCTGATTTCTCATCTTTTCAGAAATTGAAAGACCAGCTGCATCATCTGCTGCACGGTTAACTTTGTAACCAGATGAAAGCTTCTCTGTGTTCTTAGCTACTGCCTTAACATTCATTCCGAGCATTCTGTTTGCGTTTGCTGCCTGCATGTTGTGTTGTACTACCATAATAAATTCCTCCTTGAATATAATGTAGCTTCCGTGCTACATGTACTAGTAGCGATGCTACCATTAATAATTATATATAATATCTCTTGCGAGTTATTATCCCTTAACCTTTACACTATATATATCGGAACCCCTTCCAAATTCTTTATAGTAAATTTTAAAAATTTTTTATTTTTTTTGATTAAAGTGAAAAGCCTCCATCGCCCTTTGATTACTCATTGTGCGATGATAGTGGGATGTAACGGATGCTGCGTTTCTCTTCGCTACATATGCCTTTTGTTTGCTCGCAAAACATTGTGCGAGCTTATCACGATTCCGATTCTCTAATACTTTTATCTCAACTCCCAACTCCGTGCACTGCTTAATCAATTGCTGCAATACACCTATCTGTTCTGTATAGCTATTCTTATTCTCTGTTATCTCATTACGTACTCTTGCATATACCGCAGTAAATCCATCATCTAATTCATTTAACCTTGCAATTAACATTTCCTTTTGATTCAATGTCTTGTCAAACATCTCTTCATCAAAATCCGCAAGATCCGCAATACAGCTTTGTTGTTCTGTAATCTGTACGATCCGCTGTAATACCTCAATCTGTTTTTGCAACGTTGTAATCAATATCTGTAAATAGTCTTCATTTACCGCCATATTTCTCTATCTCCCATAATATCATTCCTGTGAGCGTGTACAAATCAGTTCCTTCAGGTTGGATTCTTAGCTGCTTTCATCACTTGTTTCCAAGCATCCCGCAACTCTCTCAACTCTACTAAAATCGCATCGACCGCCTCTACGGTATGCTCACGATTCGCTGTCACCATCAATTGGAATATATAATTATATATGATATCAAAATCCTTCGCAACCGGATATTGAAAATCCAAAGTAGACTGTAATTCTACAATAATCTTTCGTGCCTTCTGGACATTCCCCATAGCATCTCCTAATTCGCCTTTCTCAATATCTAGCTTCGCGATATTGCAGAACTTAATCGCTCCTTCATACAACATTAATGTCAATTCTGCCGGACTTGCAGTTGTAACTCTCTCATTTGCATACTTCGCATACGGATTCTTTAACGCCATGTTTTTCTCCTTACTCTGTTCCCTTTATAGAAAGCATTGCACCAATTAAATATACTTAACTGGTGCAATCACACTCTTCTTTCACATATATTAATTATCTTTACTTTGCTGTTATCATGAGCCAAACAACTGAGAAATATAAGTCTGCTGCGACTGTAATTTTGCTAACGCTGTCTCCATTGCTGAAAACTGCTTATAATATTTATCTTCCTCATCTGCTAACTTATCCTGTAAATCGGATACACCATCCTTATAATTCTTAATCTCCTTATCCATCTCAACGTCGTTATAAAATGTAAGTGCACTACTTACACCATCCACACGCTTCATGGCATCCTGGAAGTTAGAATATATTTCATTACCTAAAGTAGAAAATGT
The DNA here is from genome assembly GCA_902762905.1 of uncultured Lachnospiraceae bacterium. GTDB lineage: Bacteria > Bacillota > Clostridia > Lachnospirales > Lachnospiraceae > CAG-590. The sequence continues at coordinate 48,334 of CACWQE010000003.1, forward strand.
CTTCGCCAAAGCTTCCGCATTTGATGATATCGCTGCTTTCAACTTATCATCTGCGCTCGCAAAATCAGAATCATCTGCGTCTCCCTGAATATGTAGCTGTCCTTTTTCTGTGTAATTACTTGTTACAATACCAAAAGAAGCAAGTGAAAACTTAGAAGTCGTACCATCTGAGTTCTTTACTTCTACAGATTTGTTCAAAACAGTACGCATACCAGACAGCAGCGAACTAATCGTACTGTCTCTCCGAAGAAGAGAGCCTTTAATCTTATCTTCCCAATTCTTAACCTCTTCGTCTGTCATAGCATCTTTCTCATCTGAAGTCAACGGCTCATATCCTCTAGAACTTGATGCATCATACAATTTATTCATCTCAGCGATCAAGGAATTATATTCTTTCACAAAGCTCTTCACTTTATCATAGATTCCATCTGTGTCCACATCCACAGAAAATGTCTGCTTCTCACCTACTCCACTCACTTCCATAGTAAGTCCATTAATATTAAATGTATTCGTCGCCTGTGTGTATTCTACTCCATTATACACCACCTTAGCATCTGAGGCTGCAATCTTACCCGGATCATCATCCTGAAGATCCAAGCCCAACTTAGCAAGTGTGTCATCATCCGTCTCTACGGTAAATCCATTTGCAACTCCTGTATTCTTAGAACTTAAATAAAAACGACCCTGATCTGCATCATAATTTGCATTAATACCCTGCTTCGCCATAAAAGCAGCCAGACTGTTCAACGTAGTTGTTCTATCCACAACAATCTCTGTACCATTCACTTTGATACTGGTTCCCGCCTCTATACCAAGATCTACTAATTTACTGGATCCTGTTACACTTGTGCCCTCTGACAGATTCTTGTCATATGCGATTACAGCACCGGAAACGGAATTTGCCTCTGCCCCTGTCACTTCACTTAAAGATGCAATGGTCATTCCTCTCCCTTGTGCATCGTAGGTAATCCCCAATGCTTTCGCACTCGCCTCATTCGCAGCTGTCACCGTAACGGAGTGTCCGCCAACATAGCTTACCTCTCCGGTTGTATCATCAACCGTCTCCGTTGCAGACTCATTGGTAAAAGTAAGTCTTCCCTGCGTCATGCTCGCCTTCAATCCAGTTCCATCCAACTGTGTATTAATATCCTGAAGCATCTCGTCCACTGTTGTATTCTCATCTATGTGAATATTCACATCCACTTTACTTCCATCTGCTGCATTCTCTACAGAAAAACTTGAACCATTCAAAACATTCTGAATAGAATATCCATCCTTATCATATAATTCCGATACCTTCTTACTGGTATCTGTAATTGCTGTGTAAGAAGAAGAAGTATATGTATTCTTATTAATCTTATGTCCGGTCCACATCTGTGCATTCGCAGTACTCTTAACCTGAACACTATGATTACCACTCACCGAATTGGCAGTAGTTGATATCTTAACTCCAGTAAGGTTTCCATTGATCTTCTTGCTATTGTATGTTCCCACACTCTTAAACGTACTCAATGCACCTTTATAAAAATCCATCAACTTTGTATTCAAAGAGACCCAGGCTTCTTTCTTCCATTCAGCCTTAGTCTGTTTCTTCTTTGCATTGTCTACCTTAGTCTGATAGGCATCCGACAACTGCTTTACAAGACTCTCTGTATCTAATCCAGACACAAGTCCCGTCATTCTAACTCCTGCCATGCAATCTCCTCCTATCTCTTCTCATCTACTAATAATCCAGCCAGTTCCAATGACTTTGCGATCATATCCAATGTCTTCTCCGGTGGAATTTCACGAATTACTTTATCTGTTGTTTTATCCCGAACCGTTATAGAAATTCTGTGCGTCTTCTCATGATAAGAAAACTGTAATGAAGTCTCCGTCGGTGCAATCCTCTTATTAATATCTGCAATTGCACTCTTAATCTTCTCTTCAGAAACCTCTTGAAGTTCCTTTCTATCTGACTGATCTTCTTTGTTCTTGTCAGAATCTCTGCCCGCGCGGTTCTCACTTCCCTGTGTTCCCACTATCGGCTGATATCCTTGTACCTGAGCCTGCTGTTGTCCCTGTTCTGTTACTTCAATCTTTTCAACAGGTGCAGTCTTCTCAGCTTTCGGCATCTGTTGTGTTACAACATTACTACTAATTGCATCAATTGCCATAATCTCCACCTCCATGTGAAATCTCGTCCTGCAAATCTATATGTTTGCCTAGTATCTCTTTCAATAGCTATATCGGCTATCTTTATATTAGATTTTACACCCTTTTATAGATTTTTACAATATTTCCCCTTTTCGTATAGTTCTCACTACTTAAACAAATTCTTCAAATTCTCCTGAACGGCATCTGTTGCCGCCTCCTTATTAGAATCCTGAATCATCTTATATACCTCTTCCCGATATACCGGAACCGACTTCGGAGCCTTAATTCCAACCTTTACCTGATCTCCTTTAATCTCTAATATTGTAATCTCAATATCATTGCCAATAATAATAGATTCATTCGCTTTTCTTGATAATGCTAACATCCTACTCACCCGCCTTTTCTTTCATCTTCTGCACGGCGTCATATACATTATACTTCACTGGATAATCCGCATTATCTACGATCAACTGTACACCTGTACAGGTTTTCGTATTAATAATAACAGGCGCTTTCATATTCGCAGTTACCTTTGTCATGTCTGCCGGTACCGTCATAACTAATAAGAACAACAGGTCTTCGTCTGCTGGGTTACTAAGCGGTTTCAATAATTCATCCTCTATCATTGGTGCATAATCCGGCACAACCGCAAGCGGATCCACAACCGGCAGCGCCAACGTTGGTTCTTCTAACGACTGAAGCCAGCTGATCTTCGTCTCCCGATCATCTTCTATATCATATATAATCGCAAACTTCTTAAAATCTTCAAATCCGATAATTCCATTTGGAAATTCCAAGATCTTATTATCGTCTAATTCCACTTCCCCAAAAAACTTTGTCTGTACTCTCATGGTAAATCTCCTTTCCAGTCTTCCATTCTACAAATAATCCAACAGCGTCTTCTGAATCACACTTGCCGTTGTTGCAAGAGAGGATTCATATACTAATTCTGCCTGATACATCTCAATCGCTGCTTCTTCTGTCTCCACATCTTCATTGGATGACTTCAATTCCTTGAAATCCGCCAGTTGCTCTGTAACACGTGTCTCAATCAGTTCCAACTTCGAATAAGTCGTTCCGACTACCGCCTGCACTGAGCTTACATCTTCCATAAAATTCTGGAAGTTTGTCATATTGTTACCAAACAGCTTCTGCATGTTCTCTTTCTTAAGAGCCAGTTCTACATCTGCCCCTTCTAACATCTGATTGATCTGTGCTACTGCATCTTTATCATCCTTATACTGAGGATCTTCCAACATGCCTTTCAACTTCTTGATCGTGTTCTCAATATCTAACACATCCTGTACAGCATTGGCAAGATCTTCAATCTTATTACCCATATCATGTTTGATAAAATCTTTGCCCTCTGCATTCACAGTAATATACTGATTAAAATTCACCTCATACTTGATGGGCTGTCCCGCCTTATCTACTGTGTAATCGGTATCCTGAATGGAACCATCTGCCAATGTCTTATGCTGTGTGCAGTTAAAATACATCTCCGGGCGAAGATCTCCAACCGCAAACTTTGACTTATCATAATTCACTGAAATATTCGATGCTGTCTTAATCTGATTATATACATTCTCACCTAAAATGAGTTCACCCGTTTCCGGAATATAATTAATACCATCTGGATCCACCTCATAATAAGTATCGCTATCTGCCACCTGCTTGATCGTGAAGTTCGCACCTGCCTGTCCAACCAGATCAATCTGATTACCATTCGCATCTGTCACTGTAATGCTTGGTGTTCCATTATCCAGACCACTATACGCCAGACGAAGCTTATACACACTTGCTGAAGTAGGCTGCTGATACGTGGTTGTACCTGCCAGAATTCCATCCAGATCTTCCGGTTTCACACCATCTAATACTACATTCTTACTTACAATCGAATCTGGAGAAATATCCTGCGTAATATTATAGGAAAGTCCTTCCTTTGCCGCATCATCCTGAAATACAAGATTCGTCTCTGTCTTATATCCAGAAAACAGATATCTTCCCGCATAAGTCGTGCCACCTTCTTTGTAAATGGCATCCTTCAATGCCTTCAACTCATCAATGATTGTCTGCCGGTCCTTCGTCTGGAATGTGTCACTCGCACCCTGTTCACAGTAATAATACACATCCTGCAAACGATCATACACATTCTGTACAGAAGACTGTGTTGTATCCACCCAGGACATTGCATCCTTAATATTCTTATTCTTATATTGATCCAGCTGATCGCAAGTCGTTCTAAGTTTCAATGCACGAATTGCAATAACCGGATCTTCTGATGGTGCCGATATCTTCTTACCTGTTGTAACCTGCTGATTCAGGTTGCTGACACGCTGCATAGACTTCTGCATATTCCGCAACGAACCCGCCGTTACCATCTGATTCGTAACTCTCATGTTCTCTCTCCTGTCCGGTTCTTCCATTAACCTCACTTACTGATGTCTCATCCTTTAGACATTTCACTCTATATACTATATCGTAACAAAACGCCAAACACTCAAGATGTAATCATAGAGAATCCATCCCTTGCCCCAATATATCTACCGCCATAACACATAGATACAAGAAATGAAGCAATCTCTTACACGCCAGTCTGGTTGATGAGCTTGTCATACACTTCATTCATAACAGAAATTACCTTGCTCGCCAGATCAAATCCATTCTGATAGATAACCAGACTGCTTGCTTCTTCATTGGTATCTACCGAAGACACAGACTTTCTCTGATTATCAATTACTGTCGCCACTTCATTCATATTCTTAGAGAATGCAGTATATTTGGAAATATCAACTGCCTGCGAAGTGGTGATCGCCTGTAAGAACTGTGCAACTGTTCCCTGTGAGAACATACTGCGGTCATCCATACCTGCAATGATCTTCTCCAGTACCCCTTTCGCATCTTTGTTTCCCTGCTCAATATCTTCCTTATAGGATACAACCAATTTGGATTCATCTTTCAATATATCCTGATTAATTCCCCAGTTGAGTGCAGTAATCCGATAATAGCTCGAATCCACGGAAGCCAACGACGCTCCTCCTCCATTTCCTGTCAGAACGTAATCATTACCTTCAATATCCGGCGCAGTAAAGAAATCCATGCCGGCATCTCCATTCGCATCAACTCCGGTTGTAAAAATGTCATTCATGTACTTAGATAACGTTCTTGCGAACTCATTTAACTGCGTCATATAATACGGGATTCCCTTGCAGTCAACCCGATCTCCCATAATTGCCTCTTTGCCAACATCCAGACCTGCATCAAATGTTGCCGGAACACGCTTTCCAGTCTCATCTTCCACTGTCAGGTTCTTAAAGATAAAACTGGTCAGGTTGCCGTCTGCATCTTTGGTTGCTTCCCAGCTGTCATAATAATAATTCTTACAATTCAAAGTAATGATACCGGAGCTTGGCAGATTCAGCTTATCCACAGAAATAGCATTATCTAACTTAACAGTTGCCGTTGAACCATTACCAGTTCCCATTGCCATGCTTGTGATCGTGCCAGAGAACGGATTGGCATTGTTTCCATCCCTTACCTGTAAGAGTCCTTTCAAACGTCCTGTCACATTCTCACTATTAAAGTTAAATTGTTCACCAATGGTATTATTCAATCCTTCCCAATATACATCATACAGACCATCAATATCATTCTGGTTGATCTTCTCCTGTCTGGCAACCACTTTCAATTGCTTACATTCCATCTCATCCACCAACACCGTACTTCCAATTCTTACTTCGTACCGGCTGGCACCAGATTCAACTGCATTCTCACCGAATCCATACTTGATCGGCGTCTCTGTCACTGTAACATTCACTAATTCAGAAAGACTGTCCACCAGATTCTCACGCTGATCCCGCAGGTCATTCGCATTACCGCCTCGTGTCTCAATATTCATGATCTGTTGATTCAGGGTATAGATCTGAGACGCAATCGAATTGATCGTATCCACATGAATCGCAACCTCATTATTAATGTCCTGTTGCGTCTTACGATAGTTCGTTGCTGTCTCTTTGATCAGATCCGTAAAATTCTGCGCAGATTGAATGAACTGGGTCCTGTAAGTTGCATCCGCAGGGCTTGACGCTAAGTCCTGCATAGCACCACTTAACTTACTAAGAAGCTTGGTATATCCGGTCTCAGACTGCATCTCATTCAGATAGGACTGCAGTTGTGTCAACTGTTCCTGCACACCATTGTACTCGGAATACTGGGACTGCGCAGAATGATACTTCGTGTCATAATAAATGTTGCGCAATTGTGTGATACCGGTTGCCTTCACACCGGTACCCATCATTCCATATGCATTATTTACCCGAAGGGCATCCGCTGCCTGCGCAAGCACAGTCTGTCTGGAATAACCTTTCACATCCGCATTGGATATGTTGTGAGCTGCAGTATTCAGATTCGACTGTTGATAATTAAGGCCCGATAAACCGGTATTCAATCCTAAAAATGTAGATGGCATATTCTCATTCCCTTCTTACTTCTATCCCAACTTACTGATCAAGTGTTCCACCATCTCCGATACTACACTGAAGTATCTCGAAGATGCATTATATCCCTGCTGATACTTGATCAGATTACTAAGTTCCTCATCTGTTGAAACTCCTGCTACTGTCTGCCGCTGATTATCTGCTTCCTGAACTGCCTTGGTCTGTGATTCTGCAATTCCATTGTAGGTGTACCCTTTGTTTGCAAAGTCTGCAATGAATTCTTTGTAATATCCCATAAAGTTGTTCGTCACGAGACTGTTGGGTCCAAGACTTGCAAAATCATCTTCCCACATCGTGATCAACTGATTTGCCACATCCTGTAATTCTTCTTTCTGAAGATTCGATAACGGCAGCAAACTAGGATTCTTTGTCAGATCATCATTGACCTGAATGTTGCCAAGTGTATATAAAGAGATGTAGTCATTCTCATTCTCCTCATTATATACCTTAACCGTCTGCTGGGTTCCATCCGCCAAAGTCACCGTCTGTTCTGTATAACGCGGCATATTGTTACGAATAAACAACTCTGTTCCCTGCACGCTATTCTTGTCACCCATTCCATATCCGGCTTTTTCTTCATCTAACACATGGATCGTACTGCCATCTGCTAATGTAATTTCTTTGTTCGGACATAGGATATCATTAATCTTTGTCACTACACCGTGGATCAACTGGTCAAACTGTGCCATAATGTTATTCACCGTATATGGCTCTAAATATGTATTATAATAATCTCTATCTTTCACAAATTGCTGATAATCTGTCTGGTATTGCTGATAATCCGTCTGATAATCAGCCATTGCCTGATTATAATCTGCATCTGTCTTATAGTCAGCACGCACCGGACGAACTGGTGCTTCCGGCGCCTGCGGCACATCCGTATACTTCGCTACCCAGTCACCACGTGACATAATGATTCCCTTCAAGGAACCTACATCCGTACCGGTATCCGCATTCGGTACGCGTGTCAGATTAAACACATTCGTCTGATCATCTTTCCAGACTGGAACATAATAATCACACGAGTCACTCACTTCCTTGGTATCCAGCTTATAGGTACGATCCATACTGACCAGACAACGGTTCTCCGCATATACCTCTACCTGTCCATCTTCCATCTCCCGATAGCTAATGGAAATGATACCGCTAAGTTCGTCTAACAAACTGTCTCTCTGATCTCTGTAATCATTCGCACTTTCAATTCCGGTCGCCTCCACTTTACTGATCTCACCATTCAGATCATAAATGGTATCCGCAATCTGGTTGATCCGGTCAACCTGATCCTGAATCTCCGTATTCAGGTTCTTCTGATAGGTTGTTAACTGCGAATAGATCTTGTTCGCCTGATCCACAAAAGCAACCGCTCTGGCAATATAAGAACTTCTTGTTACAATACTATTCGGTTCCTTCTGTAATTCTTCCGCCGCAGACCACAAATTCTGCATATAAGTACGGAAATCGCTACTCTCTAACTCTCCAAAATAATTCTGAACTTCTGCCACTACATCATACTTCGTCTGGTAGAATTGTTCTCTTCCCACCTCTGTACGATACTTCTTATCGATCAGATTGTCCCGGATATGCCGGACATCCACAATTCTTGTTCCAAGTCCCGCCTGGTTCTTACCAATTGCCGTATTACCGAGATTCGTATACGCCATATCTGTAAGAAGAACCTGCTGTCTGGTATAGCCTGTGATTCCCGCATTGGTTATGTTATGTGCAGTTGTATTCAGCGCATACTGTCCGGATTGCATTCCCGATACGCCTACATAAAAATTACCCATTGTACCAGACATATGTGTCCCTCTTTCCTAATCATACAATTACTGCTTCGCATCAAAGGACGAATAATTTCCTCCAAGCGTCGCACCACTATAATTCCCTTTGTTATAATTCGCCGTCTCCGGCGCCTGATTCATAGATTGAATCAGGTTGATCGAATATTCCGTCATCTCCAAAGATTCTTTTAACAAACTCTGGTTATGAATATTCACCTGCTTCAGCACCTCTGTCTGTTTCAATAATCTATCCCTAATCGCAATTAAAGGATGCTGAAACTCCGGCTGTTTCGCCATCAACTGAATGACTTCCGAAACAGTAATCGTGTTCGCATCCTTGCCTAATACCGTCGCAATCTCTTGAAGTGCCTGATTCCTCTTATGTGACACCGATGTAATGTCATCTACAATTCTCTGCTCTCTCTCATTGGCTTCCGAAAGACGGTTCAAATCATTAGAGACAATTACCGCTGTCTTATCCATAGACTCTTTCGTGAGCAGTTCATATAATTCTGATTCCTGCTCCAAAGTCATAATTAAATTCTCAATTAAGCTCGCCATCGAACTCTCCTTACATCCGTTAGTCTCTACCCGCCCTGAAAGCATATGCTTTCAGGATTAGATAGATCTCTCGTCATATGCAGCTAACAACTTATCTGCAAAGTCCTCTGCACTTACCTGATAGGTTCCATTGGCGATGCTTGCTTTCAGTGCACTTACTTTGTCCTGTCTTACATCAGGAACTTCCTTAAGTGCCGTCTTTGCAATCTGCATATCTCTTCCCACAGAAGAAAATGAAACCTGATCCATGGTTGCTGCAGTGCTGACTCCATTGGTGTTGTAGCCTTTCTTGACTGGTTGATTGCCATACACCTGAGCAATCTGATTATATGCACCAATTCGCATCGTTACACCTTCTTTCCATTGTCCCGGATGACCCATCCGCAGCCAATATAATATTCCAATCTCATTATTGGATTCACTAATTATATCGGACTATTTCCAGAAAACATTATATCTAACTGATAAAAAAGTTCACACAATTCATTCCAGCCTATAACTCCTGTAACCATGCCAGCAAACTCTCACAGGATAGTGCATAACACCATTCACTCATATCCTCTTTGTTACTTATCTAAGAAACGCATTCTTGCTGCTTCCCGCTGCTTCTTCACAACAATTGACTCCTCTGAACTATACAGACTGTCAACTTTACCAAGAAGTTTGTCCTTACACTTCTGGCAAAGACGACCAGAACGGATCATCGCACCGCAGCATTCACAGTCTAGGCCAACACCAGATTCTTCCGAAAAGGAAAGTCTCTCTTCCCGGATCCACCGGCGGATCTGGTTTGATGATACACCTGTTGCGTCAGCAACTTCTGTAATTCCATGTGTTGGATTCTCTCGAATGTATTCTTTCACTTCCTGAAATTTTTCTTCCAACTTCGCCTTACAGCCCGGGCAAATAGAAGGACCACTCAAATAATTAAATAATCTCTTACATTGTCTACATGTTCTAACTTCCATGTTCCCACTCCTTTTTATTCATCATTGTTATGCAGAAAAACCTCTGCCAATTGCCACACTTGTATAATACACACATTCTGTACCATCTGCGATCAACACCTTAGCACAGGCTTCTATTGTCGCCCCACTGGTGTATATATCATCCACCACCAGCACTCTATTTAATTTTATCTTATTTCTTCCTATTTTGAAAGCATTTTTTAGGTTTTTCATTCGCGCTTTATCATTTAATTCCTTCTGCGGATTCGTATCTATGATCCGCTCCAGATAATTCGGATACACCGGTATGCCAAGTTCCTTTCCCAGCGCATTTGCCAGGATCTCTGCCTGATTATACCCCCTCACCCTTTTCTTATGTGGATGAACCGGAACCGGTACTATACCGGATATCCCTAACCGCTGTAGCCTCAAACCATACCGGCTGCAAATACTCCAGCTATAGAACTTTGCATAATTTCTCTGATTCTTATATTTGAAATCATACAAGGATGTCTTAACATTTCCTGTATACCAAAATGCAGGAAAACCCTGCTGATAGGACTTTGGCATTTGCAGACAGTCCTCACAATATTCATCCTCTTCGTGTTCCACACCTTTTCCGCATTTCAGACACACCGGTTCTTCCACCCATGCTAATGTCCTCTCACATTCCGGGCAGACCATATCCGCTCCATAAGGTCGTATCTCCTTACAAAGCGGACATCGAACCGGATATAACAGATCTAACCAATGCCCCAATCCATAACCTCCTGTCAAAATCCTTCTTCATGCAATTCGCGAAGCCGCAGATCCAAAGAAGAATATCGTTTTTGTTCATCATTATTCTGTATCATATTCTCTACCAGATAACCATTTCCTACAATAACAACACATTGTCTCGCCCTGGTAACTGCGGTATATAGCAAGTTACGGTTCAACAACACTCTTGGTCCGCTAAGCAACGGCAACACAACTGCCGGATATTCGCTTCCCTGTGACTTGTGAATTGTAATTGCATAGGATAATTCCAATTCATCCAGCAAGTTATACGGATATCGCACTTCCTTGTCGTCATCAAATACAACAACCACCTCTTCGTTGTAATCGTCAATCTCCCGGATCACACCCATATCCCCGTTAAAGACGCCAACTCCTTCTTCTGCTTTGAATCTTCCTTTTCCGCTGTATACTGCCCACTCCAGCTTATAGTTATTACGAATCTGCATCACCTTATCCCCTTCCCGGAATATGGTGCCGTTGTTGCATTCTTTCTCTTTCTTTCTCGCATTTGCAGGATTGAGCACCTGTTGCAATTCTTTATTCAGATTCTCCACACCCAGTTCTCCATTGCGCATTGGAGTAAGAACCTGTATCTCCTTGCCATCGCAGCCTACATAACCCGGTAATTTACGGGTTAACAGCAACCCCAGTTCCTTCGTAATATCCTTTGTATTCGTACGTGGAAGATAAAAGAAATCCTTACTCTTGTTATCTAATTGAATCGGCAGACCCTTATTGATCTTATGTGCATTTTCTACAATGCTGCTTCCTTCCTCCTGACGAAAGATCCTCTCTAGCGCAACAACCGGTATGCAGCCGGAACGTATAATATCCTTTAATACATTACCTGCACCCACCGATGGCAACTGATTCTCATCGCCCACCAGGATCAAATGTGTTCCCGGCATAATTGCTGATAGTAGTGAATGCATCAAAAACAGGTCTACCATTGACATTTCATCAATAATGATCACATCTGCTTCTAACGGATTGGATGCATTGCGTTCAAAGCGGATTCCGGCGTTACCGGTTGCACTCCCCTCTTCGGGAACACCACTCGACAGCTCCAACAAACGATGGATCGTCTGTGCTTTATATCCGGTTGCTTCTGTCATTCGCTTTGCCGCACGACCTGTCGGTGCCGCCAATAAAATATCTGCATCCTCCATCTCGTAATATTGAATGATCGCATTGATCGTCGTCGTCTTACCTGTTCCCGGACCACCGGTCACTACCAAAACTCCCTGTTGCACTGCTTGACGAACTGCTTCTTTCTGCATATCATCCAGTTCCATGTGGTTCTTTTTCTCAATATCTGCAAGAATCTGATTAATCTCGTCCTCTTCCACACGAACAGTAGACTTCGCCTCTAATAACATACGAGCCGCATCCAGCTCCCTGTTATAATAATTCGCTGCATAGACAATAACTTCCTCTTCCCGTTGCCGGAAGATCACTTTTCCCTCTACTTGCAGGTTCATTAACTGTGTCTCAATAAACTCTACATCAATCTCGCCACTCTTTTCCAGCAATTGTCTTGTCCAACTGATCACTAACCTCTTTGGAAGATAGATATGTCCCAGCCCCGTTGCCTGATTAAGTGTATAAATGATTCCGGCACGCACGCGGAAATCCGACTGCATCCCAATTCCGGCACGCATTGCAATCGCATCTGCCGTCTTAAATCCAACCCCGCTGATATCCTCCGCAATCTGATACGGGTTCTTCTTAATGATCGTATATAATTTCTGACCATACTCATTAAAGATCTTAACTGCAAGTGTCGGAGAAATGCCAAACTCAGAAAGGAACATCAACGCTTCCCGCATTGCCTGTTTCTCAATGAACTGTACCCCGATCTCATTCGCCTTCCGTTCTGAGATTCCCTTGATCTCTGCCAAGCGTTCCGGTTCTTCTTCAATCACCCGGAATGTATCCATTCCAAATTTCTTAATAATACGTTTGGCCATGATCTCTCCAACGCCCTTGATTGCACCTGAACCAAGATACCTCTCCATACTCATCAGATCATCCGGCATTTTCACTTCATATTCCGAAACCTTAAACTGCATACTGTAGTTCGGATGTTCTACATATTCTCCTCGAGCTAATATGTACATTCCTTCTTCAATTCCGGACAAATAACCGACAAAGGTCTCATCATCCCCATCCTTCGTCTCCACCGCAAATACAACATATTGATTATTGTCATTCTTATATATAATCTTCGAAACGATTCCTTCCCGTTCCATTCCTAAACCTCTCTTTTAAAGTTCGCAAAACGCTTCGCGCTTTGCTCACCATTTTTATATACTAACAGTTCTATCATAACATGAACCGATTATCTCTGCCACTTATTCCTCATTATGCTTCGCATTGCCTCTGCACATATGTTAAGTACATATTACCATAATTTTCCTATGAGTTAACATATGTGTATTTTGCAAAAAGTTTTTCTTATACTTATCTATATAATTATAAACACGAAAGAGGGGATTATCAATGAATATCGAGAACGAATCGAATTACCCATCCTTTGAAAACAGGGATTACTATGTAGACCTTGGCGAACACATCGCCTATTACCGAAAGCGGGCCGGTGTCACGCAAATAGAATTAGCAGACAGGATTCACATATCCCGTTCTTATTTAAGTCGTATTGAGAACTCTAATATCTCCCAATCTTTTTCACTCGAATTGTTATTCAATATAAGCCGTGAATTAAATGTACCGCCCCGCTACTTCTTCGAGCCTTTCCCAAGCCCTTTTGGCATCGAACATCATTCCGACTATTCCACACTTTTCTAGTTAGAATCTCTTGGTAGGGCGAACTTTCCTATAAAGAAATAAAGCTGTCGTTTATGCGATCATAACCGACAGCTTTGTTATTCCTTATTACTGAAGCTTCTCTAAATCTTCCTTTGTAAGATCCTGATTATTAAGCATCTCCTGAACAAATTCAACAATATCGTTGTGATTCCAGAAACTGATATGATGCTTATAAAGCTTACGTCTATATGCCTCTTCTGGTACTAAGATCTTGTATGTATAGATCTTACCATTACGCTGCAATTTCAAATAGTCTTTGCGTACAAGCTTAGATAAGAAAGTAGAAACTGTCTGTGGCTTCCAGTCCTTACCATAGAAGCCATTCACTCTGTCAACAACATCTGACAATACAGGCTCTTTCTTGCAGTCCCAAATAGACTTCATTACTAACTCTTCACTCTCTGTTAACTTCTCGATTTTCATATGTGCCTCCATTCTCGTTCTGTACCCTACAATCCGTAGTTACGCTTCATTTGTTCATAGAGTTGACTTGCCAGGCCTATACCATTCCCCTGTTCCGATGCCAGCTTTGCATATTCCTGTGTCTGCATGTCCTTAAAATAGTCCATGTAGCTGCTGGACGAGTCATCGTCATCTGCCTTCATGATCGTCTTCTCCATTCCCTTGTAGACTTGTTCGATAAAATATGCCTCGAACTCCTTACAGGCATCCATCAGCTCTTCTTCTGTAGTATCTTCCCCTACTTTGCCAAGCGTATTCTCTAACGCATTCGCCGATGCACTTGAAACCTGTGATTGATAACCACTATTGTATCCGGTTACACTCATATCCGTAAATGACATAGTTACCTCCAATCTACATACAAACTATATTTACCACAAAACAACCCCTACTGTCAATGATTTTTTTACTTATCTAATACATCGTATAATATGTACATAAAATGTTACTTAAACCTTGATGCGTCACATTGACATTTTTCAATTCAAGTAGGCTTAACTTCTAAGATTATTCGCCTGTTGCAACATCTCATCGGATGCCTGAATGGCTTTCGAATTCATCTCATAAGCACGTTGTGCCACAATCATATTGACCATCTCATCCGCAACTTGTACATTTGACATTTCCAAATATCCCTGATGAACCAGACTTGTTGCCAGCCCCTGTGTCGTACTCTCTTCCAATGCATTGCCAGATGCCACTGTTGCTTTGTACAGATTACCTCCCGCCTTCTCAAGTCCTGCCGGATTATTAAACTGTACTAATCCAATCTTCTGGTTGTAAGCTTCTCCATTAAATTCAGCAGTCATCGGAACATTCTCATCATCTGTATTCGTAACAAACAGATTACCCTCACGATCCACTACATACTCTCCACTCTTATATCCTTCTGGAATATGGATCACATTGTCATGCTGATCCAATACCGGATATCCCTCCGAAGTACAAAGAATCGTTCCACCATCTTCAGTTGACGGCTGTACAGTAAAACTGCCATCTCTCGTATATGCGGTATTACCATCCGCATCCCGCACTTTAAAAAAGCCACTGCCTTCTATTGCCAGATAATTCTTATTCGTTGTCTCCTGCATATTTCCCTGCGTAAAAACAGTTGTAATAGAACCGGTTCTCGTTCCCAATCCAACCTGTGCCGGAACCGGCTTATTCTCGCCTGCATTATTAGTTGAAACCGACTGTAAATTCTGATATAACAAGGACTTAAATTCTACGGTATCTTTCTTATAACCCGCTGTATTCACATTCGACAAATTATTCGATATTGTATCTAAGTTAGTCTGCTGCGCAACCATACCGGAAGCTGCACTCCATAACGAACGCATCATATGCCTGTCCTCCTATCCTATACTCTTCCAATCTCTGTTGTTGCTTTCTGCAATGTAGAGTCAACCGTCTGAATCATCTTCTGTCCCGCCTCATACGCTCTTGTAATCGTAATCATATCGACCATCTCCTCAATTACATTCGTATTCGACATCTCCAGATACCCTTGATTCACGGTTGCAGTAGAAGCCTGCAAGCCTGCTGCATCTGTCGCATCATACATATTCTCACCATACAGTAATAATGCCTGTGGGTTTGCAAAACTTGCAATACCAAGGGTTGCAACATTCTGACCATCTACCGTAATGTTGCCTTTCTGATCGATTGCCACATTCTGTGCTGTCTGTGCACCCGGAATCTGGATTGTCTTTCCATTCGTATCCAACACATAATCTCCATCCTTGGTAACAAGATAACCGTCCGTGTTCACAGTGAACGAACCATCCCTGGTGTACTTTGTACTGGTCTGTCCCTGCTTGTTTGTTGTCTGAATGGTAAAAAATCCGTCTCCACCAAGTGCAAGATCATATGTGTTGCCGGTCTCTCTCAAACTTCCCTGAGAGAAATCATGGTATGTCTCACCAATCTTCACGCCCAGATTCATATCGCCAATCCGGTAATTCAGATGACTATAATTATTATTGTCATGAATCCGAAGTGCCAACTCATCATCAAAGGACTGTGAAGTAACACCCTGTTTTTTAAATCCAGTGGTATCTGCATTGGCCATATTGTTTGATATAACATCTAAACGTTTCTGTTCATTCACCATGCCGGTCCATGCTGTGTAAAGACCTCTTACCATCTCGTCACTCCTATTCTTCTTCCATCGCTCCGCTAAGGAACTCGATATACTTACCGGTACCAATGGCAACGCATGTCATCGGATCCTCCGCTGTCATGGTCGTGATACCAGTCTCTTCCTCAATTAATTCTTCCAGACCATGAAGCATCGCTCCACCACCTGTCAGAACAATGCCGCGGTCTGCAATATCCGCTGCCAACTCCGGCGGTGTCTTCTCCAATACGGAATGTACCGCCTCAATAATCTGTTCTGTTACTTCTTCTAAAGCTTCTACCGTCTCTTCCGATGTCACCGTTACCGTTCTCGGAAGTCCGGTTACCAAATTACGACCACGAATATCCAACGTCAGATTCTCCGGTCTGCGATAACAAGTTCCGATCTTAATCTTAATCTCCTCCGCTGTCCGCTCGCCAATCAACAGATTATGTTTCTTGCGCATATAACGGACAATTGCCTCGTCAAAATCATCTCCTGCCGTCTTAATTGATGTGCTGACAACCGTTCCTCCTAACGAGATAACTGCAATATCAGCTGTACCACCGCCAATATCAACGATCATATTACCACACGGTCTTGAAATATCAATTCCAGCTCCAATTGCCGCTGCAACCGGCTCCTCGATAATCGACACATCTCTTGCGCCCGCCTGATAGGTTGCATCTTCTACCGCCTTCTTCTCCACTTCTGTCACCCCGCTTGGTACACAGACAGAGATTCTAGGACGTCTACCGAAGAAACTCTTACCAACCGCCTTCTGGATAAAGTACTTAAGCATCTTCTCTGTGATCCGGTAATCCGAAATAACACCCTGACGTAACGGTCTGACCGCTACAATATTACCCGGTGTTCTTCCTAACATCAACCGTGCCTCTTCTCCAATTGCTTTGATCCGGTTTGTGTCCCGGTCAAATGCAACTACAGACGGCTCCTTCAATACAACGCCTTTTCCTTTCACATATACGAGGATACTGGCTGTACCCAAATCAATTCCGATATCTGAACTTGCCATGTTCGTGCCCCTTTCCTATATATATCGCCAAAAATCAAGTAATTCTTAAGATTCAGGGATACTATTTCTTTTTATTTTTCTTCAAGATATAAATACTGCAATCCATACGTTCCGAAAGATCCAACCGCACTTCTACAATATTCATGATCTGATCTAGCTCTTTCAAATAGCTTTGCCATTTGGTGACTTTTTTATTAGCGATGAACCGTTTCCGGACACCCTGCATATTCCGGTACTGTTCCAACTTGTCACTCACCACATCACCAGCCGACATTCCAACTACACTATAACCAAACAACTTGTCCATTGCCTTATTTGCAAAAATGACATCACCTGTCCGATTGTCCTTCACAAACACAGCATCCCGGATATGATCATACGCATCCAACACGCCTTCTTTCAATATATCCATCTTAGAAGACTTATTCTTGCCAAATATGATATTGCCAAATATCTCAGTAACAGACATAATAAAATGCTTATCCTTACGGTCAAATGCATGCGTCTTGTCCTTATCCGCAAAGACTACATAGCCATCTATTACACCCGAAGTCTCAATTGCCTGGAACAGAATATTGCCCATATCCGTCTGTCTCAACAATTCGCTTAAGAACAGATTGGAGCTTGTTGCATCAGCCGTCACAACTTTATCATCCTTTAGCAGATTGTGCAAGACCTTGTATTCCGAAACAGACATTGTCATCACATCGAAAAATGCCGGATTGTCACTTGTCAGATCCCATGAGAAGTATTTTTCCACTTTTTCGTTTTCTTTATTCTCAACATAAATGCCAATATCCGAAATATTCAGGTATAACGCTGCTTTCTGACAGATCTCACCCAGTCCGGCCTCACCCTGCTGCACCATAATATCGATCATATCCTGAAGAACATGCCGTTCCTGCTGCTCTTTGTGCAACTGAATCTCTGTTAACTTGCGAAGTCTTGTTTCTGTAGTAACTGCCTCTTCCGCGTAAAAACACTTTGCGATCGCATTCGCAAGCTGCCATTGCTGTTCGATTACAGAACCGATCACCACATCCCCATCCTTGGAGAAACTGGTAAGTACCCAATAAGCCATAACCTGATCCTGAACCATCAGCGGAGCAAAAACCATATGTACATTCATCTTGTTCATAGAAAGGCTCGCACTTTGCGGAAGTAATTCTTCCTTTGCTTTACCAGACAACCGGACAAACTCTTCTTTCATCTGCGGACGTTCGAACAGATCATAGAACTGTCCAATATCCTTACCCGGTCCTGCCGGCGTTGTGACAAGAGCTCCTTTGGCATCTACAACCACACTATAATAAGAGGCATTCTGACTTAATGTCTGTGCCATCAGTTCAAATTGCGTCAACATCTCTTTATCTAATTGTGTGGCATCCATACTATGAAAGACCGGTTTGCTCACAAGCTCTGTCGCAGTCAGCTCACTTTCCGTTGTTGCTGCAAGTTCCTGCTCCATATTCTTCTGTTCCGTGACATCGGTAAGCAGGAAACATACATCTGCTTCCCCGTCTGATATACGGTTGATCGTTACCACATTCTCAACCCAGATCTGTCTGCCATCATCCCGCACCATACGATAAGTATGCAGATAATCCGTCACACCATTGGCTACCGCCTGATAGATGGAATCAATCACTCCATCTCTGTCATCTGGATGTATATAATCCTCCGTCAGCTTATATCCTTTGCGTAATGCCTCCACGTTCATTCCAACCATGCCTGCATTTGGTGAAATGTACTTAAGCGTACGTTTACCTGCATGATAAGACTTAACCAGCACCACACTTTTCATCTTCGTGACTGCATTACTTAAATATGCATTCTCACTATTGCGCTGCAGTTCTTCCCGCATATCCATCATTAAGATCTCAAAATCCGTCAGAGTACCTGCTTCATTATAGATATAATGTATCTGCAGCCGAACCGGTATCAGATCTCTCTCTTCCGTAAAGATCCGACACTCTAATGTTCCCTCATCTATATGCTTCTTCGCCGCATAAGCAATCGTAGCCGATACTTTCTCATAATCTTCCGGGCATACAATATCTTTCACATCGATCACATTATCATAGAACTGCCCTCTCGTATATCCATACTTGCGGATATTCCGTGACACATATTCAATCTGATACTGGCCATCATTCTTTGCCATATGAAATGCAACAATGCCTGCATGATTCACGATCCGCTCTAATGTAAAGCTTCCAATATTCAGATCTGCACGACGCTCAAACAATACCGTGTAGATCAACTGATCATTCACTGTCGCCTCATTAACAAGACCACACACCAATTGTTCCTCACCGTCTACCACCATACGGATTCTGTGCCACATCAGACTCTTCCGGTCATGCAGCATCTCCCAGAAATTGAGCTTGGTAAGTGATCTGCCCGGCTCAATATGAATGCGTTTCACATGATCCCCGATCAGTTCCTTCGCCTCATCATTGATCTCTAACACCTTACCGGACTCCGCCTCAAATATTACCATCGGGTATTCCAAATGTCCGGCAAATTCTTTGAAACTTTCAATTCGTTTTGTATCCATAAGCCTCTCCTCCAAAGGGACTTTGTTTACCCCTCAAACTTAATCTGCGGTATCTCCTGTGCATCCTCATCCGTCAATGCCGGACGCTCTTTCGTTGCAATCCCCCCAAATGCTTTATCTGTGATCACTTTCGTCTCATTACATGCTTTCACAACACCTTCTACAGACTCCATCAGGCTTGCCATATAAGTGCTGACACTCTCACATTCTCTCTTCATAGAACCACGGATTGATGCCACCTTGTCTCTTGCTTCTGCAAGGATCTTATCCTTCTCTGCCTGTGCATCCTCTACCATCTTCTGACATTCTGCATTCTTCTTTGCAATTGCCTGCTTATATTCTTCTTCTGCCCGGACATGTAACTTCTCGCGTTCCTCTTCCGCCCGGCGCAAAATATTAGCACTCTGCTTCTCAGAATCCTCAATCAGGTTCTGACTCTTCTTCTCTGCATCTGTCACCATATAATTACTCTGGCTCTTGGCATTCGTAAGCAACGTATCACTTTCTTCTTTGGCTTTCAAAAGCATGTCCTTACTGCTTGCCTCTGCCTCTTCTAACATCTTCTTGCTCTTCGCCTCTGCATCTTTGAGCATTGCATCACATCGCTCATTCGTCTCTACCAACGTCTTTGAAATGATCTCCAACTTATCGGAATATCCTTTCGAAGACTCTTCCTGTTCTGCCAACTTGCGATTCGCCTTCTCCAATTCTTTCTGCAAAGATTCATTATATTTCTGCATATTCTCAATTGCCTGATTCGATTCCGAACTGATACTATCCTTTACAAGCTGCAGACTCTTCACGGTCTCACTCAACTTGCTGATCGTCTGTTTCAGGTCTGCAATATCCTGCATATGCGTCTTATTCAAATCATCAATATACTCATCTACTGTGGTCTTGTCATAACCACCAAACGAAACTGTCTTAAATCTTTCATCTCTTGCCATTATATATTCTCCTTTCGTACTCCTGCTACGCACCAAAGCCGGCATTGTATATAATTTTCGATAGATAATTATATTATACCAATTATCTACAGGAATTGCCACATTATTTTCGTGAATGTTTCGTGTTCTGACATCACGCACGCAGCATTCACTATACTGCCTTCTTACCATATTGTTGCAGTTTCTCTACTTGCAAGATAAAATGCTGTCTGCTATACTCTAGGAAAGTTATAGGACAAGTAGACGATACATGCTTGTAAGGGAAAGAGGGTTCCATTGATGGATTTTGAATTAACGCAACAGAAACAGACCGGATTTTTAGATAGTTTTACTTTGAAAATGATTGCGATCATCACAATGGTGATCGATCATGTAGGATATATATTTTTTCCGGAAAATATGACATTTCGTGCCATTGGGCGAATTGCATTTCCGATCTTCTGCTTTCTGATCGTAGAAGGGTTTCACCACACAAGAAGTCATACCAATTATCTGATCCGGCTTTGCGTCTTTGCCCTTCTTTCTGAGATTCCGTTTGATCTGGCATTCTTCGGAACTGTTATGGACTGGGGACATCAGAATGTATTCATTACACTAGCACTCGGATTAGCATCCATTTTCTGCCTAGAAGAAATGAACACAAAGAAAATCTATGCGATTCCCTTTGTGCTCATCTTTGCAGCGTCTTATCTTGTGCACTGCGATTATGGAATTGGCGGTGTCCTGTTAATCTGTATGTTCTACCTGACCAGAGAGACTCCTTGGATGCGGATGATCTTAACCGCTTTGATCCTCTACATCTTCTTTGGTGCATTTGAATTGTACGGATTGATCGCTATGGTATTCATTACCTTCTATAACGGCAAACGCGGTCCTCAGGCAAAGATGTTATTTTACTGGTTCTACCCGGTGCATTTGCTTGTATTGTATGCAATCGCACATTATCTGTAGGCTTTCATTCGTCCTTGATCCGTCCATCTACGATCTCAATCTTACGTTCACATCGGGCAAACCTAATCTATATTTTCCTCTATATTCCTCAACCGACGATAAGATGCAAGTGTTACACTTCCTGCTCCATCATAAATTCCAAGTGCTTGCTGTCATACCCATACAGACGTGAAGAACCGCGCAGATAATAAGCATAATTCTCATCCCTATTACACAATGCACTCTCGGATGTTGCCCCAACCACTGCGGGATCCAACACTACATCTGAAACAAAAGAACCATCCTTCTCATTCAGTATATGAGCAACGACTCCCCGCTCTTCATTTACTGCAACCACTAGTTCTCCTTCATTATTCACTGCACAGCCACAGACCTCACCCTTTGCATCTTCACTATCATTAATAATTTTTATCAAAGGAGCACATCCTCCCTATTTCCTCTTTACAAACATAAGCGGTATCAACATGACCACTCCGGTCAACACAATCGTTCCACCCGGTTTCAGATTCATATAATACGACAGGAACAATCCGACAATCGTAAATAACAGTGCAAACAACACGGAATAGATCACCGTCTTCTTATAACTGTTGGCAAGCTGCATGGCACACGCAACCGGAATGACCATAAGCGACGATACCATCAAGGCACCGACACTACGCGCTGCAACGGATACGGTAATTGCAGTAAGCAGCGTGATCACAAAGTTGATCTTCTTTACCGGCACACCTGCAAGCACCGCTCCCGGTTCATCAAACGTAATGAACATCAATTCTTTGTAGAGCAGCAGGAATACAGCAACAACAATGATCGTAACAATAATCACGAGTACTACTTCTGTATCGGTAATCGCCACAATACTACCAAACAGGAACGAATTAAATGCCGCTCCATCATCAATGAACCCGGACAGCACACTCGCAAGACCAATTCCCACTGACATAATAATGGATATGGATATCTCCGCATACTTCGGTAACGCTTTACGTATCGCCTCAATACTAAACGCTGCAATCATACAGACAACAACTGCCCCCACAATCGGATTGATACCAAGGATCAGACCTAATGCAACACCTGCAAGGGATGTATGCGACAGAGCATCCCCGATCATCGACAATCGTTTCAATACAACAATTACACCAATCAAAGGAATGATAACCGCAAGGAGAATACCAACCAAGAATGCCTTTTGCATAAATGCATACTGAAATATATCTAACATCACTTATTCTCCTCCTTCTTTGTGCCCTTATAAGAAGCATCATATGGTGCTTCTTTTTCGACTTCCACGGAATGTATCTTACCTGTTCCGCCATGACTGCTGTATCGTTTCGGCTTGGCAATGATCATCTTATCCTTCATCACCTCATCACACAGAACAGACGACTTATCCAGATGTACCCCACCATTTGTCACATGATAGAACCGGTTCGTATACTTCGCAACCTGTTCTCTATTATGCGTTACCATAACGATCGTCATGCCATATTCTTTATTGAGTTTGTCCAACAACAGATATAGTGCTTCTCCCGCTTCCTTGTCAATACCGGTCAACGGCTCATCTAACACCAACAGTTCCGGATCTCCGATCAGTGCTCTGGCAATCAGCACTCTCTGCTGCTGTCCTCCGGACATCTCCGACAACATTCTCGTCCGGAAATCCTGCATACCAACAAGCTCTAATACCTGTTTGACTTTCTGCTTGTGTTCCTTTTTGGGCATATGAAACATTCCAATCTGCTTATATAAACCGGTCAGCACAATCTCTTCTACATTCGCAGGGAAATTACTGACTTCCCGAAATCCAACCTGCGGCACATACCCGATGGCTTTCGTATGCACATTTACTTCGCCCTCGCTCGGTGTCAACTGACCAAGCAACAGCCGCATTAACGTACTCTTTCCGGCACCATTTGAACCAATAATTCCAACATACTCCTGCCGTTTCACTATAAAATTCACATTTGAAAGGATTGCATCTTTGCCGTAGCCAAAGCTCATATCCTTTACTTCTATCATAATGTTATCCATACTCAACCATTCTTTCCAAAAAGAGACCATCTCACTTTTCATTCTTTCTGTATCCTAAGTGCGATGGTCTCATTCTTATCCTGCAACTAATTCCTTATTATATGTTCTTGCAAACCTTCTTCGCAAGTTCTGCTAATTCATCTAAGTTTGCCTCACCCGGCACCCAGCCAACATTTACCGTGTCACCCGTATATCTAGGGATTAAATGCAGATGAAAATGAAATACCGTCTGTCCGGCAATGATACCATTATTCTGTACAATGTTCATACCTTCGCAGTTCAGTTCCTTCTTAAGACTTCTCGCTACCACCGTTGCTAAAGAAAACAGCTTACCACCCGTCTCTGCATCCATATCAAATATATCATTGTAATGCTGTTTCGGAACGATCAGGCAATGTCCCTTACTTGCTGGATTGATATCAAAAAACACCCGGAATTCATTGTTCTCATAAATCGTAGTGGATGGAATCTCTCCATTCGCAATCTTACAAAAAATGCAATCATCCTTCTTCATACTCATATCCTCCTAAACTCATTTTCATCATAGTCCTATCACTTTCACCGAAAGCTGTATTCACATACTCTGCATGCGATTGTCTTCAAAAGTTGCATTCGCGCTTATATATTCAGTATAACACACCACGTCAAGCAGGTACTACACCGTATAATCCATCCCGCCTGTACTGCTCTCAACCAGACCACCTGCTCCATAGGTAAGTCCCGCATAGACCTTCTCACTCTGCTGCATAACCGGGCCGCCCTGATCGGTCTTGACCAAATTTACAAAGCTTGTGTGATATTGTTCCAACAATGCAGCAAGACGCTCAAATTCCAATGGCTGCTGCTTAATCTTTGAGTGGATCAATTGTTTATTAATATAAGCAAACACCGAATACACATCCACTGCTACCGGATTCTCCATATTCATCACATTCATAAGTTCTACCTGCACAGACTGTGCTTTTCCAGTACATCTTACGAACTCCTCTTTGTCATTTCCATCATATGCCACAACTGCATCCCGAATCCATTGTGCTTCCATCTCCAACATGATCGTTGTCATCTCTGCAATTCCAGCCTGTGAAATTCTCATCTTATATACATTCATCTGTTCTTCTGTCATATGCCATTCCTCCTACATCTGATATAGCTTCTTCGCATTTGCAAAGGTTGCCTCATACACCGTATCAACATTTACTCCCTTGATCGTCGCAATCTCCTCTGCTACTTTTGTAAGATACAGGGAGCAGTTGCGTTTACCACGGTAAGGCACAGGTGCCAGATATGGTGCATCTGTCTCTAATACGATCCGGTCAAGCGGTGCATAGGCAACCACCTCTTTGAGCTTCTTCCCATTCTTAAATGTTACCACACCTCCAACGCCAATGTAATAACCCATATTCAGATATTCTCTTGCCATCTCTACGCCATAAGAGAAACAATGAATGACACCGCCGGTTTGTCCGTTATGCTCTGCCCGCATAATATCTAATGTATCTTTTGCCGCATCCCGGCTGTGGATAATGACCGAAAGATTTCGTCGCTTTGCAACATCTAATTGAGCGGCAAACCACTTCTTCTGCAGTTCCTTTGTCTCTTCTTCGTAATAATAATCCAATCCGATCTCTCCAATCGCTAAGATCTTGTCCTGCTTCGAAAGTTCTTCTAATTCTGTCATATCCGCTTCTGTCAGTCCCGCTGCGTCCTCCGGGTGAACGCCAACTGTTCCGTACAGAAAATCATACTGCTTCACAAACTCCACGATACTTCTGGAATTGGGCATGGAACAGCCCACATTTACAATATATTCCACGCCGCCCGCATGCATTTCCTCTAAAATTACATTCCTATCCTCATCAAATGCCTTGTCATCATAATGTGCATGTGTCTCAAATATTCTCATATACTGCCATCCTCTTTTTCTGTGCTGTTGCCTTCTGTCGTCTTCTCTTCTTCCGACGGCTGTTCCTCTGTTGCAGCATCCCCGTCAATCACTACCGGTCTGTCTTCCTTTATCGCACCATTATCTACACCTGTCACAGGTTCTCCGGCTTTCCCGGACTCCTCTGTCTCTTCGGCCGTTGTACTTTCTGTCGTCGCAGACTGCGTAATGGACTCTGCTTTCTGTGTAATCTCTATCGTAATGATCCGGTGAATGCCATTCTCTTTCTTCTCATACTGAACGGTCACTTCATCGCCCACCGATACCTTTACAATACTCTCATCATCTGCAAACTTCTGTTTGTAAACCTCTCCATCCGAATCCTTCAGATAGACATAAGACTCCCCATCCATCGTGACATACTGTATCTCTGCCACAATAAATGATGTTGTCTGAACCGGATCTTCTGTCTCTGTCACATTCTGATCCACATTGGCATCGGCTATTCCCTCCTTTGCCAGCAATTGCCGATACTTTGCAAAGACTTCCTCCTGGCTCTCTGCGGTCACAACCAGATTATACTGCTCCACATTGACCATGGCATACATCTTCACCAGACCGCCATTGTCCGTCAATACCATAATATACGTCGGTGCACCATCTACATTAATCAGACTCGGGAAGGATGCCTTGTAATTCTTCTCCTGTACTTCACCCTCTGCTGAAGACATCGCTGAATACTCTTCTGCACCGGAGATCGTATAATATCGCGCCTCAGAGGTTCTCTGATTGATCATAACAAAACCAACATTAGACGCATCGCCTGTTACGGATGTTACACCCGTATAGATCCATACATCATCCTCAATCGTCTTGAAACCATAGTCATCTGTCGCACGGATACACCCCTTCTGACCAATAACACTGTTCCAGTAGCCATTCGAAAGCTCCCCGTACCAGTTGAATTTATTTTCCAGCAGATCACCATCGTACACCCGGTCTACCCAGTTTGGAATATCTGCCACATCATAATATTCCATATCCCCGGTCACCGGATCCAGAAGTACAGCACCCTTCACATCCATACCACCAAACAATCCAATTCTTGCATGAAGCACCGGGCACACATAACACGGACTTCCATCATCCTTCACTTCAAAATAACAGCCATCAAAGATACGGGTCGGATTATGCATCTGCACATACCGGTAAATGTTATCGTTAAAATACCCCGACGGCACATACTTCATTCCCTTCGCCAGTTTCACATATTCCGAAGTGGAATCCACCGGATTCACAGTTACATAACCCGGAATCCCATTCTTCCGGTTACTCAGATATTTGAAGAAGTCTGCGTATTTCAGGTTAGCAACCTTCATCGGTGTATCATTTAAGTTAATCTGTGTATACGCATCCTCTACCTCATACTGGCTCACTACATCCGAAAGAGAACCAATTCTTCGATTACCAAAGATTCTTGCACTGTTCGTATCCATCAATGCAATATTGTCCACATTTTCCGACTCTGGAATATCCTCTGTGAAATCTCTTTGTTCCACGGTCAGAAGCTTTGCATACCGCTTCGCATTGAATATCTCTGCTCCTGCTAAATTACCGAAAAATAATACCAGCACACAAAATACCGGAATCAGCACAAGCAATATCAACTGTATTCTGCCTTTATCCTTTGTAAAATACCGGAAATTCTTCTTCACACCATCCGTAAACCGTTCCTTCCGGCTTCTTCCAATAATGCCGGTAAACATAAAGATCAGGTCGATCACGATGGAATGAAATAACAACCATCCCCAAAACTCCTGACTTTGTATATTGATCGCCGGATAATAGATATAATAATTGATGCCTAACCAGATAATGGATATCAGGCAGGCAATTGGTATACTTCCATAATTCTTCTTACTCATACTACACTCCATTCTGTTCTACCGTCCACACATCTGGGATAAATGTCACCGGCAGTTGCTCAGATCACACAATATACACCGGCAGCAATCTCCCTGTCAGACAGCAATTCTTATTTCATGGTCATCATTGCCATTGTACTATATTTTTCCACGGGTTACAATCATTTAGACAATAGACACTGTGGTAAAATTATGCTATAATTTAGACAATTCATTAATGCGTGCGTAGGAGGCTTATTATGAAATCTACAATTAAGAAGACAATTACATTATCTATGATATTCATTCTGGCATTTTCCCTTTGTGGATGCAGCTTATTTGACAGCCGCGCCAAGGTATATTCCAGATATGCCATCAGTTTATTAGATATTAACTACAAGAATGTATCCAAGGACTACATGACGTTAACCGGTGTATCCCAGAAAGATGCCGAGGCAGTATATGTGGACAACATGGATTATCAGGCACATAACCTGATGAACTATTATGGTGTCAAGGAAGTGGATGACGGAACCATTCTTTCTGAATTCTACTATCTGGCTCAGTCTATTTTTGCAAATGCCAAGTACGAAGTAACCGATGTCAAGAAAGACAAAGAAAATGATGCCTATACATTAGAATTAACCGTATATCCGCTTGATACATTAGAAGCATCTTATGACGAAGTCGTTCAGTATATCGAAGACTTTAACACGAAGGTGGATGACGGCAATTACAACAATACCACGGAAGTTGAGTACGAGACCGAGTTTGCAGAGGGTATCATTAACATCTTGAAAGCACATACTTCCGAGCCTGGTTATATGGATCCTGTTGTATTGGAGATTCCAATCCAGCCTTCCGATGATTACTACTATATTACGGATGATGATTTCCTTAAGATTGACCAGAATATCTTATATATCCGTGAGAACCCTACCGCATCTTCCACAGATACGGAAGCGGCAGATGGCGAATCCAACACGGAAGCTACAGAGGCTGCTGACACAACAGACAATGCAACCGACACAGAGGCAACAGAAGCTGCCGACACAACAGACAGCGCAACCGACGCAGAAACAACGGAAGCTGCGCAATAACACAACAACATGATAGATATGCATTTTGAATATGCAGGTATTACTGTTTCTACTTGTAGTACCTGCATAATTTTTACACGAACGTAACGATTCATAATCCTCCGTAAGGGATAACCTGAGGTTGAATCGTTTCAAAAATACAATAATTATTACACAAGGAGAAGGAAACATGATTTGGAACGAAGCAAGAGAATGTATGAGCCGTGACGAGATGAACAACCTACAGAGTGCACGCTTGAGAAAAGCTGTGAACCGTGTTTATCACAACGTCGAGCCATACCGCAAGAAAATGCAGGAAGCAGGATTAGAGCCAGGTGATATCAACGGCATTGAAGATATCGAGAAGCTTCCATTTACTACGAAGGATGACTTAAGAGACAATTATCCATTTGGATTATTTGCTGTTCCATTAAGCGAGATCGTTCGTATCCATGCCTCTTCCGGAACAACCGGAAAAGCAACGGTTGTCGGCTATACCCGTAAGGATATTGATGTATGGGCAGAATGTGTTGCCCGTTGCTGTGCCATGGCAGGTCTTGGAAGAAATGATATCATCCAGGTAGCTTATGGTTATGGTTTATTTACCGGTGGTCTTGGTGGACATTATGGTGCAGAGCACCTTGGTGCAACCGTTGTTCCAATGTCAACCGGCAATACCCAGAAGTTGATTGACATGATGATCGACTTCGGTGCAACCGGTCTGATGTGTACGCCATCTTACCTGATGCATATTGCAGAGGTAATTGAGGAACGGGGACTTAAAGATAAGATCAAATTAAAGGCTACCTTAAATGGTGCAGAGCCTTGGACAGAAAACATGCGTAAACAGATCGAAGAACGTCTTGGCATTGAAGCCCATGATATCTATGGTCTTTCTGAGATCATGGGACCTGGCGTCGCAACCGATTGTCATTTCCACAGAGGATTACATATCTTTGAGGATCATTTCTACCCTGAGATTGTAGATCCAAAAACATTGAAGCCGGTTCCAGATGGTGAGACCGGCGAGCTTGTTATTACAACTCTTACCAAAGAAGGTATTCCTATGATCCGTTACCGTACTAAGGATCTTACAAGCATCACACATGAGAAATGTGAATGCGGCCGTACCACAGCCCGTATCAGCCGCTTCAAAGGACGTTCCGATGACATGTTGATCATTCGTGGTGTCAATGTATTCCCAAGTCAGGTAGAAGCAGCATTACTGACTGTAGATGGTATTACTCCAAACTACCAGATCATTGTAGACCGTGTAAACCATCAGGACACCCTTGCTATCTTAGTCGAAGTAGAGGAGCGTTTCTTCTCAGACGAGATCAAGGAATTAGAAAACTTGCAGAAGAAGATCGAGCATGCTGTTCATCAGGCAATCGGCTTACATGCAAAGATCAAATTAGTAGAGCCTAAGACCATCGAGCGAAGCATGGGAAAAGCAGTCCGTGTGATCGACAAGAGAAAATTAGACTAATTACAAATTGGAGGGATTACTATGTTTATCAAACAATTAACTGTATTTATCGAGAATCGTGCCGGGCGTCTGGAACAGGTAACACAGATTCTTAAGGATAACAATATCAATATCGTATCTGTCTCTTTAGCAGATACCAGCGACTACGGATTGCTCCGTCTGATCCTTTCCGATCCGGACAAAGCCGTAACCGTATTAAAAGAAGCCGGTCTTTCTGCCATGACAACGAATGTAATTGCTGTCAAATTAACACAACATGTTGGAAAGCTCGGAGAACTGCTTGCGATCCTTTCTGGTGCAGGTGTCAATGTAGAGTATATGTACGGACTGACATCCGGTGACGAGAATGCGTCTATCGTACTGAAGACGAGTGATCAAAATAAGGCGCTGGATGCAATTACGGCTTCTACGTTTGAGTTGTTGACAACGGAAGAGACCTACTCCATGAACGATTAAAACATTCCCCTTGCACAGCGTAAGTGAAGACGGACGTGCATGTTTAGGTTGTGAACCCGGCTTTGGGCGGTGTCATATTGCAGCAGGCACACTTGCGTTACGGGCTCGCACGCAACAGACACTAATGCTCGTTATGCATATTATTACGTCGCAAAGTGCTGGCGTGCTCCACGTACCTGCTTGCAAACATGACAGACCGCCCCTGCCGGGATTTACTTTTTTGAACATGCGCTGTTTATCGTGTGATCTAATTACGGCTGTGCTTATCGCCACCCCGAAGCCGTCCGGCGTTAATATGACACCGGAACTTTGATTACATTAGTCAAATTTATGATCTTTTATTCATAACTTTATGAAATAATTTCATAAGTTTGACTTTTTTGTTCAAACGTTTGACCAAAAAAGCGGTAGAAACTGGAAAATTATGCATTTTTAGTCATAATCGTAGACACAGCATTTTTTATGTGGTATTCTTCTTGCACGTTCGAACGAATCCAATATTAGGAGGACGTTACATGCCAAAAGATACCACTCTCACCGAGCCAATGCTCTGGGATGAGATCATGAAGGCTCTTGTCTATACAATGCCGGAGCAACTCTTTCCTCTCATTGAGGAAGTCTATGGAATTACATATCCGAAGGGAACTTCGGTACAATTCCTTTCTACGGAACAACCAGTTTTCCCAAACAATACAGAAGAGGCTTTTACCTCGCAGTTTATGGATTTATCCGTGTTGATTGCGGGAACAGATTATTATCATATTGAATGCCAGATGAAGAACGAC
>CACWQE010000004.1 GCA_902762905.1 uncultured Lachnospiraceae bacterium
CTTTCTCAATTCATCGGGTATTCCTCTCCAATCTAACATCTCATGTACACTCATCGGTCCATTCCATGCCTCCGGCTGAAATGTTACCACAATCGTCACGACCGGTATCAACTTATCATTCTTGCGGATTCCCGATAAGAATTCTGCCGAAGTAGATAACAAACCATTCTTACGATTCTTCTCTCCGATTCCATTCACCTGACCACTGTAATTCAGTGCATCATAAAGCATATTTCTCACCGGCATCGCATAATGTGTCTCAGACTGCTCTTCCACACCTACAATAATTCGGGCAAGATACCCGTCTGCACCGTCAATCACTACTTCCCGGACAATATCCCGATATCTCTGCACTATATGTGACTGTTTTCTTTGCGTAGTTCTTTGTCTGTTCTTCCCTCTTTCTTCTTTTGAATCATTCTCTCCCAGCGTGATCGCAAGTTCTTCCACACTGTCTGCTTGCCGCAGATTCGAAGCATGCACCACACACTTACCAGAATATAATGCCAGATTCACCACATCCGCAAATACTTCATCTGAACTTAAGTATTCCCTTGTTACAACATCCTTTCGTCCCTTGTTACACCTCCATTACACGGAATACATCTGCATGGACATATACAGATCATGCGACTGCTTTCCGTATCTTCTTTTCTCAGGTTCCCTATACAAAGCTGATTCCGACCGGTCTTGCTCTCAACTTATTGGAAGTGTAACAAAAGTAATATCCCATAAATGGGACTTAAAATTAAAAAACATGCTTTAATTGCATTTTTAAGCAAAAAAAAGCATAAAAATACGCACCGCATCTCAAGTCAGATCTAAAATCTAACACTTGAAGGCACGGTACATGTTCTTATGCCTTCTAATACATTATTGATTTCAATGATATCACCTGCCCGAAATGGAACTTCAACACTAATTTCATAAGTCCATTCGCTTTATAGTCCTTCCTGTCTTTCTGTTCAGTTCCTATATTGCCAACTTCATATCTTTCGCTATCATATAAATTAACTTTTGAATCCTCTTTAGTACATTTACGAATACCCCGTATCTTTTATGATTTTAGTTGTTTTGTATATTTTTCTTACATTCCCTCGTTATCACTCATCTATCCAAAACATGCTATCTCTCCCACAACAACTTCACTTTCGACCAGATCACGCTATCCACCTTGCCGGTACCCTTGCAGTGGTAGCACATTTCAAACTCACAGATTGTTCCATTGGAGGTCTGCTTCACTCTGGATATTCTTCCTCTGCCCTTACATATCGGGCATATCTTTCTATTACTACGGTCTTTCATACACCTAACATCTCCTTATATACGATTCATGTGAACATTGTCTTCTGTCGGAATGCAATTCCTTTTACTACAAGCTTGCATCACTTACAGATGAGCCGTTCCTTCACCTCTTTCAACCGATATTTGCTGATCGGTATCTCTTTCCCATTATCCATAAATGCTGTCCGGTGTTTGACCCGTATGACGTGGCTGCTGTTGACCAGATAACTTCGATGAACTTTTACGAATCCCTCGTTTTCCAATATTCCCTGCACTTGTGAAATACTGATTGATAACAGAAATTCTCCTTCTTTTGTCACCAGCCGGATCTTGCTGAGATCTGCTTCCACATAATAGATATCATTCACAAAAAACGTGCCAATCTCTTTGCCAACCGATAACGTCACTTTCTTGCGATTCGGATTGTTTAACATATATTGTTCAAATTTATCTAGTGCCGTCTCCTCCATAAAAATCATCTGAAAATCCTTCAGATTCTCCTTTAGCAGCTTCTCGTCCTGACAGCAAATAATCTCTACTGTATCGTCTACTGCAACGATATTCTTATACAGCCGTTGTTTGTGTTTTTGTAGTTTGTCCCCGTCTGTTCCATACAGCGCAATTCTCATCTTTCGAATCTCCTTAATCCCACTTATTACCAATGATAGTAAAATGATTTTTCGTTTTCAATGCTTTCCAACCAAAGGACCGTTTTACAAACGAAAAGTCACTTTTCGCTAAATTTTTCCTTGCTTATTAATTCTATCTCACCGCTTTTTAGATGAAAATACGCTTGTCAAAAACACCCACCTTTTTGTCGTTTTTAACCATACAAAAAGAACCCTGTTAGTTGTTTTCTAACTAACAAGGTCCTTCTTCATTTTCTTTATATCCAACAAAATTTTTCTCCGCAAATTGGCACGAATAGAAATTGCACATCTAACACAGATATTCTTTCATAACCAGACAACGACACGCTCTTTTGTAACAGCATATCTCCTACCCTTATCTGCCCTTCCTCGGGATGGATCATAAATTCATTACTTTCCGGATAATACACAATCGCCGTAAGTAATGATGCTTTCTGCCGTCTTTCATCACCAACATGAATACCATCCTCACATCGTTCCACATAATTCCTTCCATAATATAACGGAAATACGTTTCCTCTCTGCACTCCACCGACTGACACCAATATTCCAACCGGTAAATGTGTTTTTTCCCTATTCTTAAGCTGCTCCATTGCTGCAATGACCGCCTTTTGAAGAGACTCCGGTTCATTATCAAAGCATTTCTTTTTTGTGTAATTTTCCTCCACACCATCTAACTGTACGGTATCCTTTAATGTTTGTCCCTTAACTGCACAATACGGACATCTTACAAATTTATCCTGATCGTAATAATGTCCCTTTTCGCATTTTTGTAGATTCATCCCATTTGCTCCTATTATCCAACTTCAAATATCTCATTTGTGTCTGCCAACCGCAATCGATCCCCTGTTTGAGCCTCCCGCATCATATCCCTTTCTTCCAACCGGACATCATTGACATAGATACCGTTGACCGAACGGTTACAGATATAATAACGATCCACTTTATCATTATACTGTATCCAACAATGTTCTCTACTGATTTCTGGCTCATCAAGTACTACATCTGCCTGATCATATCCCCTTCCTAATATCAATTTCTCATTTGGATATATCCAGAACTCTGCCCCCTGATATTTACCACTGACACATCGTACTCTCCCTTTGGCAACACCATTCTCTTCTAATATCATCTGTATTTTGTTACGATTGTTTCCCAATAGACCTTGTTGCCTCATTTTCACATAACAGGTTCTGCTAACCGGGATTTGCTTTCCACCAATCCATACCCACTCCCGACTGATTCGATCAATCTTCTTTCGGTTTACAAGAAATGACTTATGGCACCGCAAAAAAGCCTCCCCCAATATCTGCTGTACTTCATCTAGTTTTCCATAAAATCGATATACATTTTCATCCTTAAGATGCACTTCCACAATACGCACATCACTTGAGAAAAACATTACCTCTTCCAATAGAATTCTTTGCAAGCCATGCTGTGTATGAATTTCCATATATTCATATTGTTGTCCCTTTTTATAAAAGTTGCAATCCAATACCCTGTTCTCCTATTCTGACCACATTACCCGGCTTTATATCCGTTGCCTGTTTGTACTTTAACCGTAGTCCACCCTGTAGAAATGTTCCATTTTTCGAGTAATCTGTTACGATATAATGTTTCCCTCGTTCATCATAACAGATACTACAATGTTTCTTACTGATCCACGAAGCTTCTAACACCAGATTACAACTTCCTGTATCACGTCCAATATTTAATATCTCTCCTTTTTGAAGAACTAATATCTGATCCTCATACTTGCCATTTTGTATACGAATTGCCCCGTATGTATACGTTCTACTCATTACGACTTCCCTCTCTTGCTATAGGCACTACGATACACCTTGTTCTTTTGTTTCTTACAGGCAATAATCTTATAAGAATACTCTTTATCCGGCTGTGCCTTCTTATCTTCATAGTAACATTTCTTTACCTTGGCAATCTTCTTGAAACTTCCCTTTTGACTTATCTTCCGGTACACTTCATAATAATCACAATTCTTTATCTTTTTCCACCGGATCACACGATTTCCGTTCGTCTTCTTAGTCACTTCTAGCTTCGGTGCTTTCGGAATGATTCGAAAATTCTTCACAACCATACCTGTATAGTTTCCCTTGAATGTATATTCAATGCTTGCTGTGCCAACCTTCTTATTATTCTGATATTCACAGGTATAATCCTGTGGTTCCTTGGGATACACGTATATTATCTCCCCATTATACTGTGCAGCTAATCGGAATGCCGTTGTCGGGCAGATCGCTTTTCCTGAATATTCTGCTGCATATATCTTTCCATCTTTTCCTTTCAACATACTCGAAAGCCCCGAAACATCATATGGTTTAATAACAAATGTGACAAGACGCACTCCGGTATAATCACCTATTCCCTGCACAGTAGCAGTTGCCGTCCCCGCATCTATATTATCACTATACGTTACGGTATAATCCTTGTCCTTCTCCAACTCCTTCTCTCCATGTATGATCACCATATCCGGTTCCATCGCTCTGTTGCAGTAGGTCAAATCTGGAATCGGTTGTATCGTTAAAGCCGTTATGTCGCATTTCCGTTTCATTTCATTTTGTATGATTTCAAATGGTATCTCTATCTGTCCTTCATAATTACCAATGCCTGTAACAACCACATATGCCTGTCCTACATTCCAGTTATCACGCCCCTCTGCCATATAATCCCTTCCGGGTTGCAGTGTCACACCATTACAACAGACACTCACTTCCGGGGTTTTGGGAAATCCATCCCATATATATCGGGACTGACTAAGCGACACTTCCGCTGCATCATCAATTACGCCCTTTTTTATCTCGTACGAGACTACAAAAGGCGTGTCCGATGTATACTTTCCATGCCCCACACTATATAGATTCACATAAATAATACCCGGTTGCACCGTATTCTCTACAATCGAATAATCATAATCCCGTCCCCGAACTAAAATCTGTTCTCCATCCCGGATCATAACTTCCGGAATATGAGACTGACCATCGTAATAATAAGTATACTGCGACAATGTACATCCCAGTTCATATAAATCTTTTGTTTGAATCTCATATTTGTGTTTCTGCTCTCCGATATACCTTCCGATTCCTGTCACGCTGACCGTTGCAGTACCCTGTTCCGTATTGTTGGTATAACGAACCTCATAATCTTTACCACACTCTAATACAACATCCTGATCTGTTACCGTTATCCCCGGCTCAATCGGCTCTCCCGTGCGCCAGTATTCGGTCTTTTCTAACTCTACCTGACACGATGCAATATCACGGTACACAACATATGGTATCGTCTTCGTTCCCTGATAACACCCCATACCTGTAATCATCATTCGTCCCTCTGCCCCGTCCTCTTCATAACTGATCGAATAATCGATTCCCTCATTTAATAAAACCTCATCTTCGCCAAATGCATATGCAAGCGTAACCTTTGGTTCGCTCTGTAAATTCTGATTCAAATTGGTTTTGCAATAAACATTTGCTATATCATATGTCTGAGTTGCATCTACATAGACTGCATAATTTTTCTGTGCCGTCTGCTTCATATAGTCATTCTTCCCATATATTGCATTGATCAAATTCCACGGCAGACATGCCACATCTACCTGTTCTACAGACTCAGGAAAATATATAGTGCGTATTCGATATTCCCGCGTCGACGGACTCCGAAATACACTTCCCATCAGTCTTTTCGTTCCTTCATTAATCTGTACAACACTATACCATTCGCTTTCATCTAATACTCCCTCCAGCCATACCGCTCCATAATATGCATCGTCAAATATAGCATAAAACGAATCATCTTCTAATTCCTCAACCGTACCCGGTATATTAATCCTTCTAAGTGGACAATTCGAAAATGCATCTCTTTCTATCCTTTGTAAGTGAACCGGAAATTGTATACTCGTCAAACGCATACACGACATAAATGCATTGCGACCAATTATCTGCAAACTCTCCGGAAGTTCGACCTCTCTCACATAGTGATGCCGATAAAACATACTATCTCCAATATATGTAATCCCTTCCCCCACCACAATCTTAGTGATATCGTCTATATACGGATACCACGGCACTTTATATCCCTGCATATAGGAATAATCCCCCATTTTCCCCTCTCCTGTTATGGTCAGCACTCCATCTTCATACTGCCACATAACACCTTCCTCGTTATCTGAAGTTCCGCAATATCCCGATGTTGGAATAGTTACCGCCATTGCTTTGTGTGGCACCAATAATATTCCCCAAGCTATAGCAATGAAAAAAATAAATATTCTCTTTTCTTTCATACTCCATCACCTCTAATCCTCTATTACAATAACTTCCGTAGTTGCTTCCGTCTTTTTCTCATTTGAACTCTTTTTACTTTCTTTTGCTTGTTTTTTCTCTGTTGCCTTCTCTGTGGTACTGCTTTTTACCGCTTTCTGTGTTTTTCTTGTCGTCTTAACCGGCTTTTCCTCTTCTGTAGTTATTTCCTCTGTGGTCACTTCCGGTTGCTCTGCTACCCTCACAACAACCACCTGCCCAGACTGAATCTCCTCTCCACAAGAGATACTCTGCATAACAATTTTGCCAACGGATACATTCTCTGTAATATAAGACTCTTTTTGAATCTGAAGTCCCAGTTTCTCCAATTCACCTTTTGCCTGCTCGTATTGTTCTCCTATTATATCTGGCATACTCTGGTACGTTATACCCTTTGCCGCAAAAAATGCATATGGCTTTCTCCACATAAATAGCGCATACACCATTACTATAGCCAAAACAGTTAGTTCCACACCAAATACGGTTCTGCCAATATATTTTCCTTTTTTATACTTTTCTGCCGTCCGGTAAAGCATTCTGGTTGCTACATCCTTGCGCCGATAATTCTCCGAATACTCCGTGATCACATACACCGTTCCATTCTGTTCAAAATAATCATAGATCCGAATGATTCCGGTCTCTTCCCGAAATCTTGCCAATTCCTTGGCATCGGATATGTATTGTTCTTTTCCTTTCCGGTATTCATTCTCGGCATCCGGTTCTTGCAGGCACACCTGTCTTTGTCCTTCGTCCCGCGTCAATATTAACTGCGGATAATATTCCTTTATTGCTATCCGCTTATCCAGCACCTGATCCCAGCCAAGGTATATGATCTCCTCTTTTCCGCACCGCAGAACAGTTCCTACTATATATCGTGCCTGCAATACAGTCTGCGGCTGCAAAGCAAACGCATATTCCTGCTTTGCATTTATTGTATATCCGCAATACGGACAACATTTTTTCTTTTCCTCATATTCCCGCATGCATCCCATGCATCGCAACTTTGCCATCTGTTTCCTCCTAACGATATCCGTCTAACTGCTGTTCTAATATCGTTAATTTCTTACGGATATTCTTACGATCTTCCCCGTCCACTCTGCAATTCACGCTTAACATTCTCTCATCCTGTGAAGCCATCATCTGCTGTCCACCATACGACAATAGATACTCTATATATAACTCTGCCATCTTTTTTTGCAAATGAGTATGATCCGCATTCACACTCAATGTCCGATACGTAACGGCTGTATTCTCCAACGGATAGACACGTATAATTCCAAGCAAATTCTTTTCCTTTGGCACATATGTCTCATATGCATTGATAATATCCTCATAATCGGAAGCGAAACCTGTCAAATACGGAATCTGGCCGGTCAAAAACAGTTGTAACTGTTCATCTGAACCATCATATACATATGTATCCTGCGCTTCACTTGCCCCATTCCGCGCTTCGTTTTCGTTCACTCCCTGCAAAATATACTTCACCTGTACATCAAATCCGATCGGCATTTGCTTTCTCTTAGGAAAATAGGTCTGATATCTCGAAAGAAAATAGTAACTATCCGATCTGTCCATTCTCGCTGCACAGTCTCCAAGTTCCTCACTATACGCATACACCTCATCTGCCAGTCCGGTGCTTTCAAAAACATCCGGTGCCTGTTCCGTCCCTAATGCCTGTAATAAATGTTCCTTGTAACTCTCTTCCTTTTCTACATGAACGTTCACCTTCATGTCAGGGTATTCTTCTGCCGCCCATTTTCCGCTCATCCGGTTATAATACGCTTCCATCTGATTCACATCTGTATCTTCTGTTGCGCAGATCCAGACATTAAGTGTTCCTCTTGGTGTAGAAAACCGCTGGCATAAGACCATACCAAACAGAATCAGACCTAACATTCCTGCCAGAATCCCTGTCTTTGCATACTTTCTGCGTTGCAACTGCTTTTCCTTCTTCGTCTTGGGAACAGCAACCACCTTACACTTTCTCAATGCATCTGCCATCTCCCTGGCACTTGCAAATCTATCTTTTGGCTTCAACGCCATGGCTTTACGTATAATATGATCCATATATGCCGGAATCTCTTCATCCCACTCACACGGGCTTACTAACAGATCTTCCTGTACCCGTTCTGTTGCCTCTAACGGAACGCATCCGGTTACCGCACAGTAACAGGTTGCTCCTAATGCATAGATGTCGGTCCATGGTCCCTGATCAGAATCCGTCTGATACTGCTCCGGTGGTGCATATCCCGGTTTGACAATTACCTCCCGACAGCTGTCATCATCCACAGACAAACGACTTGCCCCAAAATCAATTAATTTGATCTTACCATCACTACACAAAAAGATATTATCCGGGCTGACATCCCGATGAATGATCCCTGCAGCATGCAATGTCTCCAATGCCCCCGCAATCGCTAACGCAATCTCTTTGGCATATAGGACTGACATTTTGCCCTCATTTACCTTCAGAAAATACTTCATGGAGATTCCATCCAAGTACTCCATAACAATATATCCGGTTCCATTCTCCTTAAAGAAATGAAAGACATCCACAATATTCGGATGTTTCGAAAACTTTGCAAGATTCCGCGCTTCCTCTAAGAATCGATGTAGTCCAAGCTGGAATTCTTCTTCCTTGCCCGCACTCTGGTAGCGAATCTGTGCATCACCCTCATCCCGTTTCACAAGACCGATCGGATAAAACTCCTTAATTGCCACTATAATATTTAGTTTTGTATCAAATGCTTTATAGGTGATTCCAAAACCACCTTTTCCTAAAACCACATCAATCACGTACCGATCTGCCAACATGGTTCCCGGAGTTAAATGATAACATCCTTTCATCAATCTTCCCCATTATATATAACAATGTGTTCTTTCGTTTCTAGACTGGTTCTATCATAATACACATTTTCAAAGATGACAAATATATTTTTATATATATGACATAATAAAATGTATATAAAAAGCCTCAGATTATAAATGTTATCCTCTATAATCCAAGGCCTTCCACACATATTATTTCTGCAAATGTACCAGTTTACAATCTCCGCATATCTCTTTTCAAGATTATTGATCCAGTGATTGAATGACTTTCTCCACATCCTCCACTTCCATATCCAGTTCTGCCGCAATCTGTTGTACAGAATAATTTAGTTTTTGATAATAAACTCTGATTGCTCCTTCCATTCTACCTTCTATCCGACCTTCCCGTCTGCTGACTTCCTTCATCTCTCTCACTGCCTGACACATATCGATCACCTCTTCTTCCTCTAATTCACGCTCCGACAAATCCAATGTACAGAATTCATTCAACACCGCCGCTGCCCTTACCGGCATATTTGATAATACTTCTTCATGTGTATCCACATACTTCTGAAAATTCTCCATCGAAGATGCATACTTTAATAAACCCATTATAACACCAAATGTGGATTGTGGGTTGAAGACTTTTTCCTAATTCCTCCGCAGTGCCTCAATCGGACTTAACTTCGCTGCCTTTCTTGCCGGATACACACCGAACAGTATTCCGACAACCGAAGAAAATGCTGACGCAAGCAGTACGGTTCCCAGGCTAAGTGCCGGAGCAAAATGCATATTCGGAACGATCATTCCGATGATACCGGCAATGATCCATGCACCTGCCACACCGAGCAGAATACCGATAAGACCACCGATCAACGTAATAAATGCCGACTCTGCAAGGAACTGTACCGTGATAGATCCGGTCTTCGCACCAAGTGCCTTACGGATACCGATCTCTCTTGTCCGTTCGGTTACCGATACCAACATAATATTCATAACACCGATACCACCAACTAATAACGAAACGGATGCAACAAACGCAACGAACACCGTGATCAAGTTAATAACCTGATTCACCGTTGCCATGATGTCATCAAAACTTTGATAGTTGTAGATTTCCTGTCCTTTTGCATGATGCTTCACTTCAAGGTAATCAATCACCTCTTTGCAGACCGTTTCTGCATCCGCATCACCATCCTTCAGTGCATAGAAATCCGTGATCTCATTAGACAGATCGATTCCGGTACACATCGAAACCGCCATCGGCGGGAGGATCAACTGCACCGAAGGATCTTCATACATTGATGTGATTGCATTCTTCTCTTCTGACTTAGTCACACCAATGATCGTAACCGTCATCTCTGCCTCATCCCATACTGTTAGGTCAAGATCCATGCCAACCACATTCGTTGATCCAAACATTTTCATGGCATCATCCTCACTAATGACGCAAACCGGTTTTCCTGCCTGTGCCTCGCTGTCCGTATATGCCGTACCCTTTACAAAAGTGTTCTCATTAAAAGTAAATGCTGATGCATCTGCGGCGATCATATGGACTACAAAGTCATCCTTTTTCGTATGGGTAGTACCTTCTAATATGATCTGTGATGTTACTGCTTTGATCCCATCCATCTTCGCAATCGCATCCATATCTTCTTCCGTAATATAGTATTTATCCTGATAGTCCGTAATATAGAATGCAATCTGTCCCTTGCCAATACTTCCTAACTGCTCCGATATCATACCTGTAGCACCATTACCAATCGAAATGATCAGGATAACGGAAGAGATACCGATAATGATACCTAACATGGTAAGGAATGTACGCACTTTATTGGCCCAGATATTCTTAAGGGCCATCTTCACATATTCACCAAGTTGTCCCATAACCGGCCTCCTATTCTGTTATCGTTACCACGCCTGGTGCTGCCACTGCCGCCGTCTCAGGCACATACTCATCCCCTGGTTTCATGTCCTTGGTCACATTACGGATCACCTTATCACCCTTCTCAATACCGGTCTTCACTTCATAATATTCATCCGAATAGATACCAACTTCCACATCTTTTCTCTGAATCTTATTGTCCTTATCCACAACATATACATAATCACCATCAATGTCCGTGCAAAGAGCTTCATATGGAATCACCAATGCATTATCTGCTTTACCCACAAAGATATATGCCTTTGCAGACACACCAATATAAATGTTGTCATCCGGGTTCTCAATTCGGATACGTCCCTTAATACTTCCGCCTGTTGTCTTCGTTGTAGTAGTCGCTGCATCCATACTTGCCACACGGCTTACAAATTCAACCGTTCCGGTATATTCATTATTACCGATCACGACTCTTGCTTTCTGCCCGTCGGATATGTAACCAAGGTCATCCTTTGCAATCGTGAACTCGACTCCAACCTCATTCGCATCAATGATCGTAAATAACGTCTGTGTCTCGTTGGCATATGCACCTTTCACCACTTCTACTGACTGTACAATCCCATCCGCATCCGCTGTAATACCTGCCTCGGCTGCATTTAAGTCTTCCTGTGCATCACTGATATTCAGATTCGACAACTCATTCGACGCTGCCAACTGCTCTTTCGTACTCTTAGAGACTTTCACATCCTTATTTGCAGATACAATGGATTCCTGTTCTGCTAACTTAGATTGTTTTTCTGTAATCGCTTCATTCTTCTTTGTTAACTGCTTGTTAAGATCCCGGATCGTCTGCCGGATTCCCTTTGTATCCTGTAGCTTCGGTTCCCTCGTAGTTCCCTGATCATTCGGAGTTGCCGCTTTCTCTGTCTCCTTCGCATTCTGACTTTCAATGTCTTCCATCTGATCCTGATATGCTGTAATGCTGTCATTGATTGCCTCTGCTTCTTTCTTCATCGTAGCAATCTCTTTTTCCATCTTCTTCACTTTCTTCTTGGCTGCACTGGTCTTATCCGCAGCCTCATCTGCCGTCTCGTAATTGGCATCTCCGGCAGCCTTATCGGAGCGTGCCTGAATCTTAACTTTGGCTAAATTATCTCCCAGATCGGATGCATCATATGTAAGAAGAACGTCTCCCTTCTTAACCGTCTGTCCTACCTCGACACACACATCCTCTACTTTTGCAGTAACAGGTGATGTGTATGCATTCTGACTGATGCCAACCACGGTACCAGATGTTGTGATCTCCTGCTCCACATCCTGCTGATCTACGGTATACAACGACTCATCATCACTGCTTACCGACCCCATTGCCTCCTTCACCTGCTTCATTGACTTTACAACCGATATAATTCCGCATCCCACGATGATCACCGCTGCAAGTACGATTACAATAATTGCCTTCTTGTTGCTTTTCTTCTTTGCTTTCTTAGTCTTATCCGGCTGTATGGTATCATCCCCAGCCGTTGTCTCTTGTGCTATCACTTCGCTATTCCTATTCTCTTCCATACTTTCCTCCTTCTGATTCCTGTTTTCAATCCATGTGAAACTCACATAAATATCTGTTAGTGAGCTGCCATTCTGCTAATCCCTGCAGAAATCCTCTACAATCTTCCCATCCATAATCCGTACCACACGCCGTGCATTA
The DNA here is from genome assembly GCA_902762905.1 of uncultured Lachnospiraceae bacterium. Classification (GTDB taxonomy): domain Bacteria; phylum Bacillota; class Clostridia; order Lachnospirales; family Lachnospiraceae; genus CAG-590. Next base: position 12,637 of record CACWQE010000004.1, read on the forward strand.
GCTGCAATTCCATCATCATGTGTGATCAGTACAATTGTATTTCCCTGCTCATTCAATCCATCTAATATATTCATAATATCCTGTGTGGACTTCGAGTCCAGATTACCGGTTGGCTCATCCGCTAAGATAAGTGGTGGTGCGGCCGCAATTGCTCTTGCAATCGCCACTCTTTGCTGCTGACCTCCCGACATCTCAGATGGCTTATGCCTCATTCTCTCTCCGAGACCTACCTTCTCTAATGCCTCTTCTGCTAACTTTCTTCTTGTATTCTTATCCACCTTACGGTAAATAAGCGGAAGTTCCACATTCTCAACCGCAGTTAAATTCGGAATCAGATTAAATCCCTGAAAGATAAATCCAATCTCATCATTGCGCACCTCAGACAACTCATTGTCCGAAAGACTCGACACATCCCGTCCATTCAATATGTAAGTTCCACTTGTCGGAACATCCAGACACCCCAGCATATTCATCAAAGTGGATTTGCCCGAACCGGAATGACCAATGATCGCTACGAATTCGCCCTTCTGTACGGAAAGACTGACACCATCTAAGGCGTGTACTTCATTCTCTCCAGGATTGTATATCTTATACAAATCCCTGACATCAATTAAAGCGTCCATAATTTCCCCTTTCTCATAAAATCGATATACAACATTTCCCTTACTTTATTGTATTATGGCAATAATACAGCAATACAAGGAAAAAATCAACACTTTTTTCCAAAAATGTTTACCTTCTCCCATCACAATCCATTTAATCCATACTATTATAGTCTTGGCACCGGCTTCATACGAGACAGATATTTCTCTTGCCGGAGCTCACAAGCCTCCTCATATACCTGTAACAGACGCTCACCAATCTTACCAATATCCCGCTGTTTCGCTACCTCATATCCATTCTCCACTAACGATGGCATTTCCTTTTCCATGATTCCTCTGGTCAGTTTTTCAAAATCTTCATTATTCTCTGCCATATATGCAGAAAATCCATTATGTATCCATCCATCATATACCGGAATATCACGCAGCAATACCGGAATCTTCATTGCAAGTGCTTCTAACACTACAATCCCTTCGGTCTCTTCGTAAGATGGGAACAGGAACAGATCGCATGCCGCATATGCCTGACGCAATTCCTCTTTCCCGACATATCCTGCGAACCGTAAGTTTGGCAGTCTGGTTTCTACTGCTTCCCTCACTTTTGCCGGAACTGTATGAAGATCCGATTGTCCAAACCAGATAAACTGATACTCCGGCATACGCTTTGCTAATTCCACAAAGTCTAAGATTCCTTTCCGTTCGATCCACAGCCCGACTGACATGATGATCTTGTCCGAATCCTGATACCCATATTTTTCACGGAACTTACTACGATCCATAGATAAACGCTGATAATAAGAAGTATCAATTCCATTGGAAATAACATGTACTGGTTTCTGAATGCCATATGTTCCCAATAGCTTTTTTGAATAATTGCTTGGTGTTATAATATTGTCTCCTAACTGATAACAAAATGTGATCCATTTGCCAAATGCTCCTGCAAACTGATTGGAACCTACATAGGAATTGGCAAAATCCTCCTTTGTGGAATGTGCATGAAAGACAACTGCCTTGCCATGTCGTTTCGCCCACATTGCCATAGATACCGAACCTGGAAAGATCGTGTTGATATGGATCACATCGGCATCCTCTTTCCGATCTACGACCTGCACGCCCTGTCGTTCCAATGCCTTCTTCTGGTGGTAGATGGCTCTGCCAACACCACTTTTCTCTATCATTTTTTGAAATTGCGAATAAATGTATACTTTCATGTTGTGTTTCTCCTTTGTATAGTAGATGTTATGCCATAAAGTGCGTCATTGCCATGTGAAGCACCTGATTTAATCCCATGCTGTACATGAGGATTGCTGCCGGTTTTCCCAGCAGGATAATGGTCGTAAAACGGGTCAGACGCATCCGGCTTACTCCGGCTAAGTAGCATAAGAAGTCATCCGGTGCAACCGGAAGAAAGATCAACAAGGCAAACATTTTCTCAAACTGATTCTCCTTCTCGAGAAAATGCTGGTATTTGTTATAGAACTTCGAGCCCGTCATGTTCTGTACGAACATCATGCCATATTTTCTTGCCAGCAAAAATGCACATACCGAACCAATACAGATTCCGATATAATTGTATACAAATCCCCAAAAGGCTCCGAAGAATACAACTCCAAATACGCAGCCAATGGCACCGGGCATGATGGGAATGACCACCTGTACTGCCTGTACGATCACAAACAGAAGCGGTGCCAATATTCCGCTTTTTTCTAACAATGCCTGTAATTTTTCCGTATCTGTGAACAGGCCTGCTCTCCATGCCCATACCACTCCGGCTGCAAATAATATCCATCCTGTAATCTCAAACCATTTCTTATGCTTTACGATCCAATCCATACATGAACGCCTCCTTTTTCACGTCTCTTTTTCTTTTCACACCTACTATAACGATATAATTGTGAAAAAATCTTCAATTTTTTACACGTTTAAGAAACTCTTCAGAAAGCTTCATATATTCTTAATAAAGAAAAAACTCCTATTGATCTGCCATGGATGTTATAATAATCCACCGCAAACCAATAGGAGTTTTCTATCTATCCTTTAATAACGAATACGGAAATAATCCAGATATACCTTGTATCTATCCTGTGCTGTCAGGCAGGTGTCTGTAAGATAACCTTTCTCACGGTTCCACTCTTTCAAGCCACGATAATAGAACATCTTCAAATCATCATCAATAATGAACGGAACTATATTATATTTCAGACATTCTTTGAACATGATCAGCCGTCCTACACGACCATTGCCATCCTGAAATGGATGAATCCGTTCAAACTTTACATGAAAGTCAAGGATATCCTCCAATGTCTTTTCTTTCTTATTGTTATATTCTTCTAACAATATTTTCATCCTATCGGCAACTTCTTCCGGCAAGGCGGTATCCATACCCCCAACCTCATTCGGAAATTGCTTATAATCACCGACAGCAAACCATTCTTTTCTCGAATCACTCGTTCCACTCTTCAATATCAAATGCAATTCCTTGATCCATTTCTCCGTCAGAACTGCATATGCATGATCAATGATGCTGTCAATGCAATGAAAATGATTGACCGTTTCAATCACATCATCCACATTGACCACTTCATTTTCCATACCAATCGTATTCGTCTCGAAAATGTACCGTGTCTGATCATGCGTCAGCCGGCTTCCCTCTATATGATTTGAATTGTATGTGAGATCAATCTGCGTCTTATGGTAAATGCCACCCGAATACCGATTGGCTTTCTCATCCCGCAAAATATCCAATAACGTAATCGGCTGTTTCTTATTAGGCCGATCTGGTTTTTTCGCATTTTCAGGAATATTCCAGGTCTTTCCGGTAAGAAACGCTCCCGGCACACGCCCCTGTGCACAGTAATTCCTCACACTGCGCTCGGATACATTCCATTTCTCTGCTATCTTGGCAACTGAAAGATATTGCATCTATTGTCCTCCTATACCATCTTTAAACGATACCTACCAAAATAGTATACCATATTATCGGCAATAAATCCATTTATCCCAGTCCTATTTCTTGTGTTTTTTGCCATCACTCTCCCACATTTTTCTTTGTGTATAGCCATGCGGACAATCTCGCAGACAACATATACAGTACAACCGATACCACCGGAACGGTCGCTTTTCCATGCTTCATAATCCACGGATGCCGTTCCATAAATTGATAAATATGTTCAGCATCCCAATGATCGAATACCGTAAGATCACCGAATAACAGATAGACGATACCACCAAAGAACAGGAATACAATAAATGCAACCCGCATCTGGTTGCCCTTCTCCGTTCCAAATCGAAAGCATACCGGAAGTTCTACTGCAAGAACCACCAGACAGCAACCGCATACCGCCGGAAATGCAGAAAGCAATTGACCCGTCAACATCTGTACTCCCGGATCATTTCCGATTCCCCGAAGCATCCAGAAGGCTAACACAAAGCCAACCGTAACCAGTCCAAATATTGCCGCCAACACAATATACTTGCTATATACATAGCGGCTTGCCGTCGAAGGAAGACTTCTCATATATGCCTCTGCATTCTTGCCCTTATCCGTATCCAATACCGTCTGCGCCACATTTCCAAGCAGCACACCATACGCACAGACAATTCCAACTCCCAAAAAAAGAAGCACCAGAACACTCACATTATCTGACGGAAGTACAGTTTCCGGAACCAGATAGCCCACTACAATCGGCAGCATGCACACCAGTACCACGCATAATACCGTCCACCTTAATTTTCCACATATCATGTCTTTATAGCATAATCCGATCATTTTCCAAGCCCCCTTCTCTCTTCCAACCACACGGAAATTCCACACGATATTCCCACACAAACCACCATAATTCCTAACAGTATCCATGTGTAATCCGCTGCATGTTCTCCTAAATAAATCAACGCCTCGGTAAGCTCTGCATCACTTAACTGACCGCCTTTTATGATAATGTACATTCCCACTGTCAGAAGAGGAATCAACATGATCAGATCCATTCGCTTTCCTCCAAACCAATATAGCAAAGGAAAAATGATCATATTATAAATGACCAGTCCCGCAAATGCACAAAGACACCATTTTGCAATCTCAGAAAATGCAAACGCATCCGTTGTCATAGCTACCATTCCTCCTGCTAACAGGGATACCCCAAGACAAAATACCGACAACAACATACTTCCCACATATCTGGCGCACACCAAAGTACGTTTCGATATTGGCATGGAATCTGCGACAACCGAGAATCCAGCCTGAATATCTGCCTTAAAACATTCCTGTATTGTCGTTAAAAATGTCATCGGTATCAACAGTATCATCCAGATTGTCATCCGATATGCAACAAAGAACATCGCTTCTCCATTTGGTTCCGATTCCATACTGGCAAGTTCTTTGGCAATATTTCCATACTTCGCACTTAAGAAAAATAACACTCCCAATACCGTAACGCCAATTGCCACCTCCAATAGCGTCAGGAGCTGCCGGCGTAACACACACATATCCTTTTGAATCAGTCCGACCATGTTCTACGCCCCCTTGTTCTCCACCGTCATCTCACTTACACCTGTCGTTCCTTTACTTTCTCTACTCACATAATAGAGCATAATATCTTCAAGCGAAGCCGGTTCACACAGAAATTCCGGGTATCTTCCCCGGCATGCCGGAGCGTCATGTACCAGAATCTCAACTCCATATGCAGATCGTTTCACCCCAACCACGTCCTCTAACCGGAGCTTATCAACATCCTGTTTCTTGCCTTTCAGAATCGCATGCTGCTCTAATATCACATCCTTATTATCTGCCAACAGAATTCTTCCCTTATCAATAAATGCGATCTCATCTGCAATCCGCTCCAAATCCTCAATAATGTGAGAAGACAACAAAATGGTATGATCTTCCTCTTCCACGAATTCCTGAAAGATATCTAACATCTCATTCCGCACAACCGGATCTAATCCACTTGTCGGCTCATCCATGATCAACAACTTGGCTCCATGCGATAAAGCTACTGCGATCTGCAACTTCATCCGCATACCACGCGAAAAAGTTCCACACCGTTTCTTATATGGCAGACCAAACCGCTCTAAATACTTTGCAAATTCTGTCTCACTCCAATTATGATATATAGACTTCATCATCCGGTTGATCTGCAACGGTGTCATAATCTCATGATATCCCATCTCATCAAACACAACTCCGATATCCTGCTTGATCTCCTGCTCATCCTTCTTATAATCTTTACCAAAAATCCGAATCCTGCCCGCATCAACCGGAATGATATTCAATATGGAATAAATAGTCGTTGTCTTTCCGGCACCATTTGCCCCAATGAATCCCATAATACCGCCCTGCGGAATGGATAGATCGAGATTCTCAATTGCAAAGCCATCATAGCGTTTGCACAGACCTTCTACCTCTATTACATTACTCATCCTCTTCTCCCTTTCCACTACTCACCATCATAGATCAGTCGTATCGTCTCCAACAGTTCCTCCAAAGAAAGACCGGCCAATGCCGCCTTCTTACAAGTCTGCTCTGCTAAGTCCTGCACCTGACACAGCAATTCCTCCTGCATCAGCTCCTTACCGGCAGCCTTCACGAAGCTTCCTCTTCCGGTAAAGGATTCAATGAATCCGTCCCGTTCCAAGTCCTCGTATGCCCGCTTTGTCGTAATAATACTGATCCGCAAATCCTTTGCCAACGTACGCATAGACGGAAGAGCGTCCCCTTCCTGTAAGGTTCCATTTAAGATCATCTCCTTAATCTGCGTCGTGATCTGCTCATAGATTGGACTGTTACTGTTGTTACTAATTATAATATCCATCTGTTTCCTCCCGGGATATAGGATGGCTGACCATCCTATTAAGTATGCATATTATATATATACCATATATACAATATGGTGTCAATATCTCTTTTTGCTCCTTCTCGTACAAATGTTTTTGCAGCCCCTTTTATTAAAGACACCATATAAATAGAGATCACGAAAGAATCCTTTCATGATCTCCTATATTAATCGATTAAATACAAAATGCTGCGTAAAGCGGAACTACTTTCTTATTGTCTTCAAAAGCGAAATTCTTAGAAGATAACTTGATCGCATATACTGGTTTGTAAGTATTCATATATACATTCAAACTTTTCGCTCTTGTATTATCCGCTGACTTAACCTCAATCGGAATGATCTTCCCTTCCCGCTGAATCACAAAATCAACTTCTGCTCCACGCTCCGACTCCCAATAATATGTGTGATATGCATTTGCAATTAATTGTGCATTCACATAATTCTCAGTCATACCACCCTTAAAATCATTTATCTCATCTACCATATACAAGATATCATTTGCTGCCAAATCTTTCTTGGCACACAACAAGCCCAAATCTGACACATAGATTTTGAAAGCATCTATATCCCTGTAATTTTCCAACGGCTTCTTAATCTGTTCCACTCTGTATATCTTAGAAACAACCCCTGACAAACACAACCACTCTATTGCATTCTCAAATTCCGAAGCACGTCCCCCTTTCTTGATCAACTTATACTGGAAACGGGTATTCTTCTTTGAAAGCTGTACTGTAATGTTATCATATGCCAATCTTGTCTTCTTAATCTCATTGGTATTATTGTACTTACTCATATCATTCAGATAACTTGCAAGAATCGTATCCTGTGTATGACGGATCAATACATAATCCTTCGTCTGTACATATTGCATGACACATTCCGGCATTCCTCCGACAACAAGATACTGCCGATACAGTTGCATTGCATGATCGTGCAATGCAGAAGGCATTGGTTCATTGGTGAGAAAATGCTTTCGGATTCGTTCAACCAACTTCTCCTCCCCCATTGCAATCAGGAACTCCTCCATATCCATTGGATACATCGTTTTCATATCTACCTTTCCCACCGGAAATGAAAACTGTGCCCGATTCACCGCTACTCCTAACAGACTTCCCGCTACAATAATATGATAGTCCGGCTCCTGTTCACAGAAATATTTCAAGGAAGTCAATGCCCGCTCGCACAATTGAACTTCATCTAACACGATCAATGTCTTTTCCCTGATGATCGTCTGCCCTGCAATATGTGACAAGATCGGAATCAGATAATTAGGACTGATATTCTCCTCAAATGTTTCACACAATTTAGGATTCGTTTCAAAATTAAAATATGCAACATTATCATAATGCGTCCTTCCAAACTCCAAAATGGAATATGTCTTACCAACCTGTCTTGCCCCTTGTATAATAAGCGGTTTACGATATGGGGTCTCTCTCCAATCCTCCAAGAAATTCATAATTTTTCTATACATAATGTCACCACCCTGATCCATTTTCTTGTAGTATATAATATATTCATGTCAAATTCAACGTATTTTCATTCAAAAATTACACTAAAATGCACGAACTTTTCTTTCAATCTAACATTATTCTACACTTATTACTTCTATCTTATTCTTCCCTTGCCCTCACTCCGCAATCGTGCTACACTTGATTTTATCAATAAATACGAGGTGAATAACATGAATTTCTTAATTTTACTTGCTGTTGCATTAGTGATCAGCTGCATCGGTTTCTACAAATATGTGTACTTTATATCCTTAGGCTACGGTTTCTCGATTGCAGGAATCGGCATTGCCCTGCTCATTCTCTACCCGGAGCAGTTAACCGTTCCAACCATTCTTGCCTGCATCCTGTTTATTATCTACGGCTGCCGGCTTGGTGGATATCTTCTAGTGCGTGAGATCAGGAGTGCATCTTACCGAAGTACCATGAAACGTGAGATTAAGGACGGTTCCGATATGAAAATGATTGCAAAGGTAAGCATCTGGATCACCTGTGCATTACTCTACGTCTTAGAGGTATCGCCAGTATTCTTCCGCTTATACAACGGCGGCAAGACAGATGTTGTTACAATCGTCGGTATCGTGATCATGGCATGCGGTATTATATTAGAATCCACTGCTGACCTTCAGAAATCCAGAGCAAAGAAAAAGAACCCGAACCGCTTCTGCGATTCCGGGCTCTACAAAATCGTCCGTTGTCCGAATTACCTTGGGGAAGTATTGTTCTGGACCGGCGTTTTCGTATCCGGTGTAACAACTCTCACCGGAGCATTACAATGGGTATGTGCACTCCTTGGCTGGGCCTGCATCGTCTACATCATGTTCGGCGGTGCCAGACGTCTGGAGATTCGGCAGAACAAGAACTATGGTTCCGACCCGGAGTATCAGGCATATGTGCAGCATACCCCAATCCTGTTACCACTCATCCCACTTTATAGTGTCGAAAAGTATAAGTGGTTGATCGGATAATCTATTTTACTGTTTATATTTATTCGATAACGTAAATAAATTATAGGTCTCGTCCATTGCTGGCAATCACCTTCCGATACCAGTCAAATGATTTTTTCTTCTTTCTGGCGTAGGTGCCGCTTCCGTCATCCATCTTATCTACATAGATAAATCCATAACGCTTGCGCATCTCACCGGTTGTGAAGGATACCGGGTCAATACAGCCCCATACGGTATATCCCATCACATCGACACCATCTTCCTCAATGGCTTTCATCATTTCCCGGATATGATCCCCTAAGAACTGAATCCGATTATCATCTGTAATCTCTCCGTTCTCTAAGACATCCTCATATCCGAATCCATTTTCTACGATAAATAATGGCAGTTCATAACGATCTGCATACTGATTCAGGACATAACGAAGTCCCTTCGGATCAATCGTCCAGCCCCATGGTGTCATTTCCAGATACGGATTAGGTACAGCATCCGCACTAGCTGCCAGATCATTGCCTAACTTCTCAATATTGGCATCTGCACTCATTACACTGCTCAGATAATAACTGAAACCAATGTAATCCACACAGCCCTCTGCAATGATTCGCAGATCTTCGTCCGTTACATCCATCTCATATCCATTCTTCTCCCACTCTTTCATAATGTAAGCAGGATAATGCCCTCTTGCCTGAACATCCGTAAAGAACAGATTCTTGCGATCCTCTTTCTGTGCCAGCAAGACGTCATCCGGATTACAGCTATATGCATACACTGGTGTTGCTGCCACCATGCATCCAATCTGGAATTGAGGATTGATCGCATGACCTAACTTCACCACATTGGCACTTGCCACAAACTGATAATGTGCCGCCTGGTATACCAGCTTCTGACGATCTTCGCCGTCTTCGAATACAATACCGGAATTGGTAAATGCATAGATCGGATTGCTTAAGATCATCTGGTTATTGATCTCGTTAAATGTCATCCAGTATGTTACCTTATCCCGATACCGTTCCATCACAGTAAGTGCAAACCGGGTAAAGAATTCAATCATCTTCCGATTACGCCAGCCACCATATTTCTTCACCAGTCCATATGGCATTTCAAAATGCGATAACGTAATGACCGGCTCAATTCCATACTTTAATAACTCGTCAAACAGATCATCATAGAACTGCAAGCCCTTCTCATTCGGCTCTGTCTCATCTCCCTGTGGGAAGATACGGCTCCATGCGATACTGGTACGGAAACATTTGAAGCCCATCTCAGCAAAGAGCTTCACATCTTCCTTATATAACTCATAAAAATGAATTCCTTCGTGGTTTGGATAATACTTACCTTCCACAATGCCATCTGTGATCTCTCTTGCCTTCTCGCGGCTGCCGCCAGTCATCACATCAGCAATACTAAGTCCTTTTCCATCCTGGTCATATGCACCCTCTACCTGATGGGCGGCAACTGCGCCGCCCCATAAAAAATGATCTCTCATAACTGATCTCCTATGCCATAATCTTGTATAAGCTGTCACCTGCATTTACTGTCTTTGCATCTGTCTTTTCAAGAGATGCAAAATCATCTGTATTTGTAACAAGAATTGGAGTAATCAGGGAATATCCGGCACCCTCGATCACACTGCGGTCAAATGTAAGCAATGTCTCTCCTGCTTTCACTTCCTGTCCTTCTTCTACCTTAACATCAAATCCCTTGCCCTCTAACATAACTGTATTCAAACCTACATGAATCAATATCTCTGCACCATTGGCAAGTGTCATTCCAACCGCATGCTTGGATGGAAGTAATGCACTGATCACACCATCAGCAGGTGCAACAATCTTGTTATCACTTGGATTGATTGCAAGACCATCTCCGGTTACTCCGCTTGAGAATACCTCGTCCGGAACATCCTTTAATGCTACTACCTCACCAGCTACTGGTGCACATACTACTGCATCTGTCTTCTCAACGGCTGGTGCCTGTTCGATCTGCTCTGCTTCCTCATGTTCCGGAACAAAGTCTTTCATATCCTCTGGACGGATACCCCAGAAATAAGTAAGTAATGCACCTGCAACAAGGGCAACCGAAATACCGATCAGATAACCAACAAATGGAGAATATGTCTGCATGATCATAGCAAAAATGTTGTGGAATACATACTCATCCATCGTAACACCAAGTGCACCATTGATTGCTCCACCAAGTCCGCTGGCGATTGCAACAACTGCCATTAATCTCTTATACTCCATAACAATACCGTAAAGGATTGGCTCTGTAACACCAGCCATAATACCAGTGATAACAGTAGGTCCTGCTACGGAACGAATCTTAGAACCCTTCTTACCCTTAAGATAAGCACCGATTGCAATACCGATCTGTGCAAATACCGCACATACACAAACACCCTCGATCATATCTCCACCATACTGGTCTAAGTTCTGTAACGTAATCGGAGTAAATCCCCAATGCAGACCAAAGATTGTAAGGAATGGATAAGCTGCTGCAAGAAGTAAACCTGCAATAATCTTATTAAAGCTGAATAATTTTACAACAATATCAGCGACTACATTACCAACGGTTGTACCAACCGGACCGAATACGATCGCTGTAAATGGTACCATAACCATCAGACAGATCATTGGAACTAAGAACAACTGTAATTCTTTCTTAATGATCTTCTTAAGACCCTTCTCTAAGAAGCTATATACGATAACTGCAATAAAGATCGGGAATACCGTTGATGCATAATCAATCGGCGTAACCGGAATTCCTAAGAAATTCACACCGCCCTCTGCAGATAACAAACCGGTAAAGTTCGGCTCTAACAAGGCTGCACCAATTGCACCACCAACATATGCATTTGCACCAAACTGCTTAGCAAGTGTTGTTCCTAAGAAGATTGGAAGGAAATAGAATACGGCATTTCCTGCTGCGGATAAGATCAAATACGTTGGATCTTCATAGCCTAATACATGTAACTCGATCAATACGGTAAGTAATGCCTTTACCATACCTGCACCGGCAAGTAATGGGATCAATGGAGAAAATGCACCGGAGATAACCTTCATCAGACGGTCGATCGCACTCTTCTTCTCGCCGCTGTCTTCGTTGCTCTCCTTCTTTGTTCCAATATTAGCTACAGATAAAATTGCGTTATAGTAGTTGTTGACATCTGGTCCGATTACAACCTGATACTGACCTCCACTTACGATTACCTTCATAACATATGGCAATTTCTCTAAAGCTGCCTTATCTGCCTTTGCGTCACTCTTTAACTCGAAACGCAGTCTTGTTGCACAATGTACAAGATTGTTAATGTTCTTTTCGCCGCCGACTAATTCTACAATAGTCTTTGCTTCATTTTCAAATTTCATACTCTGTTCTCCTTTCGTCATTTCCTGATTACATAATTGCGAAACCGTCTATATTCTTAAGATCGTTGCCCAAGTATAACAATACTATCGCAGGCACGCTCTCGCTACTCATCACTCGCAGCGGTACTAAGCTCGAAATAACCTCGCTAAGTACCGGCGGTTCTGAAGTACCTGCTTATAGTAACTGTTATACTTGCACAACACTCCCTTCACTTCTATAAGTTCCGCAATTACTTTACCCGGAATTAAAAATGACCCGAAACAGACACAATGTATGAAATTATACACACATCGTGTCGTCCGAGTCATGCCTAGTCGTACTAGTAACACCTTTATGCTTTTTTACCTATACGGTTCAAATGTAATGTCAGATATAAGATCTCGCCTCTGCTGATATCCCAGTTATAAGTCTTCTTCAGGAAGTCCGCGATCTTCAGGGAACACTTATAATCTTCGGGACAACTTACAATCACAGCTTCTGCGATCGTCTCATCAATATCTAACACTTCGCCTTTCATCTGGCGCTGCACGAAATACCGGATATGAGAGATAAATCTGCGGACATCAAAATCATCCTCATCAAACTCTCTCTTATAGTATATCTTGCAGATATTCAAGATATTCTGAATTATCTTTGTGCCAAGAATGGTGTTCTGCATTCCTTCCAAGTTAAGGTTCGCATTGATGAAATGCAATGCAATAAATGCTGCCTCCTGCTTTGGAATCTCGGTATTCAAATCCCGTTGCAGATCTTCTACCACTGTCATCGCATATCGATATTCCTTGGGATAGATCAATTTGATATCCCACTCTAATGGAGAAGCGAAATACACGCCTTCTTTCACACGTTCCAACATCATTCCCAGGTGATCTGATAAAGTTAATAGAATACTGTCATTACAATGGTATCCCAACTGCTGTTCCCCACGCTTGATAATATCGCTGGCCAGTTCGAGATTATCTAACGAGATACGTTCCAACAGACGGTTAAAGTCTTTGTGACCTTTCTCACCATCGAGGACAAAGAGTTTTTCCACACGACTTTCATTGACAGAACCGCCGGGTTTCAAACCAAATGCAACCCCGCTACCCATAACAACTGCTTCCTGCTTGTTGTCATCATAGACTAATGCCACATTATTGTTCAATGCTTTAATCAACTCCATTGTTTCTGCCCTCCTCTCGTTCACCTGATTCTTTCATATATCCTCTCTCCCACCGGTTCAAGAATATACAAAAAGGCATAACCAAAAAACGTATCTTTCTACGATTATGGTCATGCCTGCTTTATCAGTAACACTCTAGATATGATTATAGGGGAATTGCAGCAAAATGTCAATCACTATTTTTACAACGGTCTTATATAATGCAATGCATCAAACGGAAATACAATCGCAACACTATACACATCCTGCTCATGTTTTACTCTCATAATTCCGTTATATGCTCTTACCGACTTTTTCACATTATCAAGACCATATCCGTGAATAAAATCGATTTCGTCTAAATTCTGTACCACCTTATCATCCGGTCCGGGTACATAGGTATTTGCAATGTATATGGCAAATGCATTGTTTTCCACCTGTTGTATCTTAAGCACGATCTTGGGATCAAGCTGTCCCTGACAGGCATTCAAAGCATTATCTAACAGATTCCCTAATATGATCGCCAAATGATAATCACTAACCGGAACCCGTTGTGCCTCCACCTTCAGACTCGCAGTCAATTGAATTCCCTTAGATCTGGTCTGTAACATAAAATTGCTCACAAGTGCATCAATTGCCAGACATCCTGTATTCACTGTTGCATATCTTGATTCCAGATCTGCCATTGCTTCCTGTGTATATGCCGTGATCACATCATATTCTTTCCTTTTCACACATTCATTAATACAGTTAAAATGTTTCTTCGTATCGTGCACGAAACTCCGGATATCCCGATAGGCTTCGCCTAATTGATCATAACGCTGTTTCTGTCTTAGCAGCTGATCATCTAACATTTGATTCTTTTGTTCCAGCTCTTCTGCCTTTAACACATTCCCAAGCAATACATAATTCACCACATTGATTACAAAAAGAAAAAGCATCAGCGTGATATAAAATTGAGGATTGCTAACGATCATTTCAGAGCAGGGTGGCATAAGAAACAAAACACACGATAATAAAGGAATTATTATTAGCAGCAACGAATACATCTTAGAATGCACTCTTTCCTTTCTCTTCCACACTGCTCGAAACAGCAAAACAGCTACTAACAAAATCAATCCCTTCACATAACTTATCGCAACAAATGACCAGTCAGGCAGACGATCCATCTGATCTTTTACTCCGGTAATATGGCTTACCAGATAATATGAACCATCTTCAAAAACAAAACTAATTATCATAATACTTACTACTGCAAAGACTCTCTCTTGTAGTTTCAGCCTATAAAAATATGTTAATACAAAATATGTCACTATTGACAACAACGACCTTAGGTAAAATGCGCCCTGCGAAGTATTACCCAGCAAAAAATGTGTCATTATTTCATAAGCAATCTCTGTAACAATGCACCCCGTTATAACCCATACGGAGCTTACATCCTGTCTCCGCTTATCATACAGTGTCTGATAATATATATACATTACTACTGCATCCAACACCCCTGTTATATAATCTAATATTGTCAACATACATCCGTTCTCCTAATTCATCACAACCATCGTTTTCTCAAGGAATAGATCCTGTACCATCTTCACTCTTCTTCTGCTGATCGGAATTGTCATCCCATCCACCAGCCGTAGCCCCAACCGTTCCACTGCCACAACGTATTTCAGATTCACCAGATATCCCCTGCACGGAGAGATAAATGCATATGACTGCAAATTTGCCTCCCACTGTTGAATTGTTCCCTCCCCAGTTATTGTTTCATTTTGCAGTACATATTGTAAGATCGGCTTCTTATCTTTCAATGTCTTCATATATACAATATCTCTAACCTGGATTACCCGCTTCTCTCCATCTGTTTCAACAATCACTTTTGTAATACGGGAATGTTCATATCGATGCACAATATCCCGAAACAATTTCTCCATCTGTTCATATTGTATTGGCTTAACTAGAAACTGAAATGGCTGAACGTCAAAACTATCCTGCATATATTTCGGATAAGAAGTAACAAACACAATAATAATGTCATCCTGCACATCTTCCCGTAACTTCTTTGCCACCTCTAAACCATCTATCTCCGGCATCTCAACATCCAATAACGCAATATGATATGGATTCTTTTGATTGCTTTGCAGCAATTCCTTTCCATTCGTAAATGATTCGATCTCAAATTCTATATCTTTTTGCATCTGGTACCGTTCCATATATTGCTGCAATACCCGGATTACACTCTCTTCATCATCGCAGATTCCAACCCGTAGTTTCATAATCCCCTCCTGTTCTTCACAATTCCTGCAATCAGCCCTATTAATTCAATTATAACACAGATACTGATTGCCGCATAATACAGATTCCACTCACAAAACCAGAACCAGACTTCCACCACACTCAATCCGACACACAATATAACACATCTTCTATGTAACCGTTTTCTCTGTTCGGAGGAAAATCTCTTGTTCGGAGTATCCACCGGTGCTACCGCAAGTATCCCAATACAGCCTATCCCATATAAAATGATCCAAATGACATGAAACCATGGGGCTACATAAGGTGTGACATATAAAAAAATCCCAAATACTCCATAAGATAAGACACTACATATCTCCTTCGAATCTGCGTGATAGCCTCCTGCAACAAAACGCAGTGTCATTGCCACCAACAGATAACATGCTGCAATTCCTAATCTTCCACACAATAACCCGATCAGGACAAGACTGCCGCTATACAGAATACTTTCTATTATATAATCAAATATATATGCATATATGGCTTGTTCCTTTTCGTTTATTGTGTGATTCTGTACCAAAACTTGTGCGATCCAATTCCCTGACATCTTTCTGCACTCCCTTTCCGCACTTTACTTACTATTTTATATTCTGTAGTATAACATAGATTATCTATGTACTCTGGTCTTTGGGGTAAGTGGTCTTCATGTTATAATTCACTTATAGATTTTGAGTAGAATCTACATTACAAAAGAAGGGAGGCTCCTATTTATGAAAAAGAAATTCCAACAATTTATCTGCAAGTACGGTGTACAACTCTGTGCTGTAGCAATGGCATTATCACCTCTCATTTCTCGTGGATGCAGAGGAAAATACTATCAGCCAAAAGAACCGGATGGTTTTGCGGAATTTGCACTCAATCACACTAAGAATAGTAAATAAAATTACCGTTCACCTCTAAATATCGACCACTCGCCCCCGAAAACGTTCATTGCGTATCAAATCTGTTACAATGAAATATAAGTACGGGGCGAAGGTTGACAGGGGATGATTATCATAAAGAAGGGGGGGAGTACAATGGAAGATAGTCCGCCAATTGAATAAGGCTTTCTGTTTTCTTAATGAGATAAGATTGCAGAAAGCCCACAAAAATTGCAAATCATATTGTAACATGTATATTAATTATTTTCAAGATATCGGAGGAAATTCATATGATGAAAGTAAAAAAATATTTTGGAGTATTTTTGCTCTTTGCCGCATTGATTGTATGTATGCGTGGCATTCAATCACAAGCTACTACATCAGCAAGAGGAGTGAATGGATTATGTAATATGTCAGGTAACTTAAATCCTCAGCCATTTAATCAGCGCATTTTCACTTGCACATTATACAACAATACCTCTTCAGAAAAATTTGCAGAGGCATATCTTAGAGTATATAAACCTAACAGCAATACAATTGATCACATTAATTCTAGTGCCAATGTTACTCATGCTAATGGTGGATCTCGATCACCATCAGCAGCACGTGTAGCAAATACTCAAGGAGCAAGCATGAGCGGGTTGCTTCGTGGTGGTAGAACTTCAACATCCGGAGAAATTGATCATGTAAATTTAACGGCAATTACTCAATAATATTAATGATATGGTTATGGATAATTCAAAGTTATCCATAACCATTTTGGGGGAAACATATGAAATATATCTTGAAAAATATATATTGTTTTATTAAATATGATACATATATTTGGATATTATTTGTATTAACGATAGCCATATCTGCTCTGCTTACCTGTTTTTCCTATGGTGTATATCAGAACTATCATGTTATTCAAAAAGATAGTGCAGCACAGACGGAATACGTTTTAGTGGAATTTGATCAATCAGAGGAGTCGTATGTTACAAAAGATATGTTAGATCCCTGTTTGAAAGAACTTGGCAGCAGGGCGGATGAGATGGAGAACAAT
The DNA here is from genome assembly GCA_902762905.1 of uncultured Lachnospiraceae bacterium. GTDB lineage: Bacteria > Bacillota > Clostridia > Lachnospirales > Lachnospiraceae > CAG-590. The sequence continues at coordinate 30,226 of CACWQE010000004.1, forward strand.
ATAGATGCCTGTAGTGTTAATCTAGAGATTGATGGCGGTTCTGTTCAATGCATTTTTCTTCTTCACGGAGATTCTGTGGCATATGCCGATAATGTAGGTAAAAATATGTTGATGTATGGAGTCGTCTCAAGCGGCAGTTATTGGAGCTTATATGACGAAAAAGAGAACCGAAAAGTGGCAGTATGTTATGATTACCGAAATGCCGGTTCCAATATCTGGTCGGATTTTGTCGAAGAACATATGCACGGGGAAGACACTATAGAATTACAGGGAGAAGAATATCAGATCACAGGTTGGGGAACTGTTGGTGCCGCCATTCACATTCCATATAATACACTACACAAAGATACACATTTGCAAAATTTCCTGATCAGTTTCAAAGAAGGGGTTACACAACAGACCTATAACTTAATTAAAGAGATATTCTTCAAACAATTAAAAGGTCATATTTCCATACCGGAAATACAGGGAATAAAGAGCAATCAATATTATCTTTATCAGACAGTTTCATTGATCGTAATACTTATGATGATAACATGTGTATTAAATTCCGTTTTTTTATATCTATACGTTTATTCAAAACGAAAAAAACAATCTGGTATTATGCAGATCTGCGGACTCCCAGAATGGAAAGCATATCTGATTTGTGTTGGTGAATATGCACTACTCGGGATACCTGTATATGCCATATCTGTACTGATATATAAGCAATTTATTATGCGGCCGATCAGTACATATTTTCCATATATGAGATTTGCATATAGTTCGAAAATATACGTAGGGTTAATTGCTGGATATGCCCTTCTTACCCTGTTAGTCAGCGGAGTGGTGCTGTATCGAAAAAGATATTGTATTCAAGAGATTTTATAGGGAGGAGAAATCAAATGTACGCCAAACATGGTATATATCAATTCAAAAAGAATCTATGGATGAATATATTTGTTATGATACAAATGATCATTGTATTGTTTGCTGTAATCTGTATGGCATCCGTGACCACGAATCTATATCAATATTATCAACGATTCCAGACATATTTTTCGAGAGACGGATGGTTAATTTACACCTGTTATGCCGTAATTGGTGAAAATCAGTTATGTACAGATTCTGAACAGCTGGAAGATATTCTGCAAAAAGCCACCGTAACATCCTGTTATGAAACGGAGCAATTGGAATGTTCCTTAAAAAGTGGTCGTAGAAAAGCGAATTATCGTATTTATGATCACGAATTGGCAACATCTTATACCCCTCCGTTAGAATCCGGAGAATGGATTGCAACCTGTAAAAAGGAAAAGGGTGTTATTCCCACTGTAGTTTCCCATAATGATTATGGGATCAAAGTCGAAGATATCATAGATCTTGTTGAACGCGGAGGAATCAAAGAAGAATATACGTGGAAGGCAAAGATTGTCGGAGTATTAAAAGATGGTGCATCTATTGTAGGATGGCCGCAAAAAAATATAAATGGAAGTGGCGACTATCGTTCGATGTATACTAATTATCTGTTGAGTGAACAAGGAAAACCAATTTTTTTGATGGACATAGATGCCATACGATCAGAAGAACAAGAGCAAAAAAGAGAGTTCCCAAGAAGACTTGGCAATGTAACAATGATTCGTTATGACAAGGATATTACTTACAAAGAACAATCCGCGAATGATGATATATTACGATCTGTGTTAGATATCTACATGAAATATCCCATGCAGGAAGTAAGAGATAACAGCTTGAGCGACCTGAAAAATAGCATGAAGGCATATCTTACAATTTTCACCGGCGCATTCCTTTTAACTTTGATCAGTACAATTTCAATCAGTACGATTATTGTCCGACAGCAAATGAAAACATACGCTGTTTTTTATATATGTGGTATGCAATGGAAGGATTGTATTAGGATCAATCAAATATGTACATTACTTACAGCTGCTATAGCGGGAATTAGTTTTCTTTTACTTATGATAGTGTTCTGGGCACTCGGTTTTTTCAAAAAGACAATTCTTTCATTTGGTATATTACAAGTCGTTGGCTGTCTGATTGCATTACTGTTTTATGTTATATTAGCGGGATGGATTGTACAAATAGTATTACGCAACAAACAGGCAAAAAATATATTAACAGAACAGACAGAATAAGGGGTGGCATATGGTCAGATTAGAACACGTAACTAAAATATATAATGTACAGGATTCAAATGCATATCGAGCATTAAATGATATTTCACTTTGCATCGAAGATGGAGAAATGATTGCAATTATTGGAAAATCCGGTGCCGGAAAATCAACACTTCTTCACATATTAGCATGCATTGATACCTACAACGAAGGGGAATATTATTTAGACGATGAATTAATTCGTGCAATGTCAGGTAATCAGATGGCACGGATCCGAAATGAACAGATTGGTTTAGTTATGCAGGATTATGCTTTAGTAGAGGATTATTCCGTATTAGACAATGTTCTGTTGCCGCTCGATTTTTCCACCCGGAAAAAAAGGGGGAAAAAACAATTGGCGATTGATGCATTAGAATCGGTCTCTATGGGAGAATACGCTTCAAAACGGGCAGCGAAACTATCAGGCGGACAAAAGCAACGGGTTGCAATTGCCAGAGCAATTGTAAATGACCCCAAACTGATTCTTGCTGATGAACCAACAGGTGCCTTAGATTCCGGCACAACAGAAGAAATTATGAAATTATTTCACAGTCTACATGAAAAGAGTCATACAATTGTGATCGTAACACATGACATGGATATTGCAAAACAATGCGACAGAATGATCGAGTTAGCAGACGGCTGCATTGTAACACAATAATACAGGGAGAGGATGAATAGACATGGAGAAGTGGCAATACCATCAGATAATTTTTATTCTGATTATGTCGGGACTAATTTTGTCCCTTATGGGATGCGGTCAGACAAAGAGTACGGAACGGCATGTCAAACAGGATGAGATGACATACACCCCGCAGGAACTGGATTCAACTGATATACGAGGAAGCATCTATAAAATATATTCGTGTAATGAGTATGTATATATAATTGCAAATCGTTGGGCAACTGAGTCAAATGAAAACGGCAAAACAGAAGATGTCATTTACCGGATGCAGGCGAAAACTAAAAAAGTAGATGGATTTCCTGTTACACAATATGCAGAAAATGCACAGATACAATCCATAGGTGCAGATGGACAAGGCAATCTCTATGCCTTACTTGAGACATACGATGATCGTTCTGGAAATGCTATCTATGAACTACTTGCCGTTGATCAGAATGGACAGTATCTTGCACAGGCAGATATTACGAAGGATTATGTGTCAGGGGTAGACTTTCCGGAAAATATATTAGTAAATACAAAAGGAGAGATCGTGGTTACTTCAGGACAACTGTTCTGCCTATATAATAATCAATTGAAAAAAACAGGTGAGGTCGTAGCAGAAACCGGCGTAGATGCTTGTGCCGTATCATCCGAAGGCCTTTTTCTATGCGGCAGCAAAGACGATAAAGGAATTTATGTAAAGGCTCTTGATTATCATAAAAAATCTTTTGGAAAGCGTCATGATGTTAATCTCCAGACTATGGATCAAACAGATTGTTTAATAAACGGAGCCAACGGCTGGGATTTTTATTACCGGGATAGCAGCGGAATTTACGGATATTCCTTAAAAGATAATTCGGTACAAAAAATAATGGATTATCTTCTTTCCGATACTGTTTCCGATAATATCTTATGTCTTACCATAACAGAAGAAGGAAAAGTTATCGGTGCGTTCTATGATACACAGGGAGAGGATAAATTATTATGTTATGTCAGACAGAATGCACAACATGAAAAACAAAAAACAACAATTCGGGTAGGCGTTTTGTCCATGGATATATTAGGCAGTGAAGCCACTATACTGAATAATGCTGTAGTTGCTTTCAATGGAAACAGCGATCATTACCGTGTGGAAATTGTAGATTACCAAGATGGTCAAAGTCGGTTAAATGCAGATATTGCTGCGGGTAAACAACCGGATATTCTCTACTTAGACGATGAGGCAATGCCACTGGATGCGTATATCTCCCAAGGTGTATTTGAAGATCTGACCACTTATTACGATCTTGATAACGAAATCGAAACCGGCGATATCTTGGAACCATTTTATAATGCTCTTCAAATGGACGGCGGAATATATTATATATCCCCTTATTTCTGTCTTCAGACAGTAGTCGGAAGTAAAGAGGTGACAGGCGACAGAACTGGCTGGTCGTACGAGGAATTTGAGGAAATACTTTCTAAACAACAAAAAAACGCCTGTCCTTTCCGGGTTCAAAATAAGAATGAGATGTTAGATACCCTGTTAACGGGACAGATCAATGATTATATTGATTGGAAAACAGGTGAGTGTCAATTTGACAGTGAAGAATTCTGCAATATTTTAAGACTATGCAATGATATGGAAATAAATTCAGATTATAATGATGAGGATGGAATTGATGCAAAGATAAAGGATGGTAACATCCTATTTTTGCAAGGTGTATTTTCCCTTCCGGAAGAAGTATTAGATCGTGCATTATATCAAACGGATATTTCTGTCGTGGGATATCCGTGCAGGGATCAAAAGGGAACCTATTATGTACCTCAATTAAAGTTTGGATTAAGTGCAAATTCCAAAGAAAAACAAGGTGCTTGGAAATTCCTTCGGACATTTATGACAAAGAGTTTTCAAGGAAAATTAATGGATGAAGATATCTATATACCTACAAGACAAGACTGTTATGCAATGTGGAAAAAAAGAATGACTGCAACAGAACCTTATGTCGATGATCTCGGGCAGGAAATTCAACCATATACTTTAACAGGAGAAGGCGTGAATATAACAGGAATCCCTATAGAAGACATGAATACATTTGATCGTGTTATTCAGAATACAACCAAAATATATCATTGTGATTCTGCAATCCGAACTATAATCAACGAAGAAGCAGCCGACTGCTTTAATGGTCAAAGGTCAGTAAATGAAACCGCTAAGATCATCCAAAACCGGGTGACAACCTATGTCAATGAAAGCCGGTAATGTCCCCTGCATTATCCGGCACTATGCAAGAGACTGATCTCGACAGTTTCTTACACATACATTACATAGGATCACATATAGCAAATGCCCTATCCAACTCCATTCGGATAGGGCATTTTATTCTACTCCTATATTACTTAACGATTATCCTGCAATATCTTTTCAATCATATCCGGGTCAAACTTTCCGCTACGGATCATAGCAATCTCATATGCATATGGCGGATAAGACTTCTTGGCATTGTCGGGATCTTTTACATATGGTGTCTCTAAGATCTTCGGAATTGCCGCAAAATTATCATCATTTACTACCTGCATCAATGCCTCAAATCCAATATGTCCAAATCCAAAATTCTCATGTCGGTCTTTCGCCGCTCCCGGTTCATTCTTACTATCGTTAATATGGAATACCGCAATCTGATCCTTTCCGATCACACGGTCAAACTGCTCCATCACCCCATCATAATCATGAATAATATCATATCCTGCATCACTTGTATGACAGGTGTCAAAACATACCCGGAGTTTGTCACTATATACAACGCCGTCATAGATCTTGGCAAGTTCTTCAAAACTTCTTCCGATCTCACTCCCTTTACCAGCCATTGTCTCTAACGCAATGTGTACGCTGGTATCTTTTGTGAGTACGGAATTCAGTCCCTTCACGATCTGAGCCGTTCCGGCATCTACGCCTTCCCCAACATGAGATCCCGGATGCAGAACCAATGTCTTAGAACCCATTGCTGCCGTCCGCTGCAATTCCACCTCTAAAAATTCAACTGCAATCTGATACGTCTCTGGTTTCACGCAGTTTGCCAGATTAATGATATATGGCGCATGCACAACAAATTCATCGATGCCCTGTTCTTTCATCAACGCCTGAGCTTCCTCAATCCGTAGTTCACTGATATCCTTACGCCTTGTATTCTGCGGTGCACCTGTATATAGCATAAATGTATTCGCACCATAAGAAAGTGCTTCCTTCACGGAACCGAGCATCATTTCTTTTCCCGACATTCCTACATGACAACCTAACTTCATATTCCTGTTTCCTTTCTTTATTTCTGGCTTGCTGCCATCAGATAGATCAATGGTGAATTCCAGTAAATCGTAACCTCATTTGTGGAATAGCTCTGTGCATTATCCACATAACATTTTGCCGGAGCTGTATTTAAGAATACTGCCTTAGCATATGGGTCATCCATATTATTGTCCGGCCCGCCTACTAACATACCCGGCATACATTTTTCCAATACTTCAGACGGTCTGTGATGTGGATGCTCCGGTGATAAAGTACCACATCCGGTCACAAAACAATATCCCGTTGGATTCATACCCATCAGATAATTCAAATGCTGTTTTGCATAAGTCGCATACTCTTCCTTCGGACTGATATCATTTGCCAGCAAGAGCAGCATACCGGTATTGGCAATTCCCATATTAGAACCCCATTCATACTTCCGGTCCTTGTTGATCATATATCCATTCTTCTGGCTTGTGGCAACCGCCTCATCTGCCGCAGCGATCAATGCATTCTGAATATCCCGTGTCAGATTACTGCTATCGGTCTTTAACTTGTCCGTTGTCAATGCTGCATATGCACCATATGTGCCAACACTCGCCCAGCCAAGTCCGGTCATATTCGCAGTATCGGATGTATACTCACCCATTGCACTCTTATATGTATCCTCACCTGTTGTCTTGTATAATTCTGCTGCAGCCCAGAACATTTCATCTGTGCTTCTTCCATCCGGGTATTCTCCCGTTACGATGTCTTCTGGATTCTTAAACCCTGCTGCATCTTTGTTCTTTTCCAGATAAGTCCATGCTTTCTTCGCTGCGTCTAAACAGGTCTTCGCATATGCTTTATCACTGCTGTCTCCATATTCAGTATAGATACGGCTTGCTAATGCCATCACTGCCGCAAAATCACCCGTTGCCGTATTAGAGATCGGGGAAAGAATCAACTCATCCGTCTCATCCTGTGGCATTACAGTCTCAGGGAATACTTTACAGGTTACTTTATGATAGACACCACCACTGCTATCCTGCATTTTAAGCAGCCAGTCTAACTCATATCTTGCCTCGTCAATCAGATCATTTACCCCATTGCCGCTTTCCGGAATGTCATAATTATCTGCATCTTTTGCATGAATCTTACCACCCTGCTTCTCAAAGGCAAGTAACAGATCCGCTACCGTCTTGGCACCGGATACCACATAACGTCCATAGTCACCGGCATCATGCCAGCCACCGCTTACATCCACTTTCTGGCTGGTTCCGTATACGGTCGCCTGTGTATTGTGACATACCGGATGTGCAAAATCTCCTGCCTTATCACTTGTAAGCTCCATTCCACATCTTTGCAGATACAGCATTTTCACGATACTCTTAAAGGTGTCATCATAAATGTTGTCACCAATCGCAAAAGGATAGGACTCCTCACCCTTTCCCGTTACGATCTTATAAGTTCCTTTTTCCTTCACATCCGTGAAGTCACCATTATTATTCCACTCATTTGCCGTCACATTAATCTTACGTTCGCTGATCTTACCATCATATACAGACTGGTTCGTATCTACATTTACTACCTGAAATGTCGTGTCATCCTCATCCAGATCCGAGAAGATCACCGTCTTCTTATCCCCTGTAGTATATCCTAACTGGTTGACTTTCACTTTCGGCACTTCTACTTCCTCTGTATCCGCTGCCATCTGACTGTCATCCTTTACCGCAAGAGACAAGTTATCCAGATAAATAGAATGTTCTCCTAAAGAACTTCCATCCATTCCCGCATCTTTCATAGACTGCAATAATCCTAAGTTAAAACAAAGTCTTGGAGCCGGATCAGTTGCCTCTTCCATCGTAAATTCTGACTCTACATGCTGCACATCCGGGCCTACGCTTACCGTCTCGGTTGCATATGCATGATAATCGCCACCATTGACCTGTACACGCCATGCAATGTCACGCTCTACCGTACTATGCACATCAAAGGAAAATGTATATACACCACCTTCCCGCATCTCGAATCCATCATAGTATACCTGCACACCATGTTCCACACTACCTGTCTTGGCAATATCGATCTGCAATTCTCCGTCATCATTGACATCCATTGTCATCTGACCACCGTTGGTATAGCTTGCAAAGTTTCCTACCCCATTTGAAAAATCTCCATTACGGATCATATTGCCATCTGTACTGACAATCTCCTGTGTTGTCTCTTCTTCCGTAGTAACATCCTCCTTTGCTTCCTCCGTGGTCTCTGCCTCTGTTGTAACCTCTGTGGTACTCTCTTCCTTCTTACTGCCACATCCGGCAACGCTGCAGGTCATTGCTGCCACTAACAGCAGTGCCGCTCCCCGTTTCCATCTTGTCATAGTTTCTTCCTCCTCTTATTATTCAAGCAGTTGCAAAAGTTCTAACTTCTTTTGCATAGCCTGTTACATACCTTCTTATCCAACCATACTGTATCGTCTTTCTTTGAAGCTTCTTACTGTTCCTGCATAATTGCCACAGTTGCAGAAGTCCCCAAGCGGTCTGCTCCTGCTTTGATCATTGCCTTGGCCGTTGCAAGATTCCGGATTCCACCGGATGCTTTCACCCGGACTCTCTTGTATGTCTTGCCCGTCTCTTTCTCTAATGCATCTGTCTTCTCATCTACCGTCTTACGCATCAATGCTACATCTTCTACTGTCGCCCCGCCGGTACTGAATCCCGTGGATGTCTTTACGAAATCTGCCCCTGCAACTACAGCTGCTTCGCAGGCACGAATCTTCTCTTCTTCCGTCAGCAGGCATGTCTCAATGATAACTTTCAGAATAACCTCTTTTCCCATTGTATTATGCCGGCATACTTCCTTTACCTGTTCAATATCCTCCTGTACATACCGCCAGTCCGCATCCTTGACTGCTCCGACATTGATCACCATATCAATCTCCGTTGCACCACTTTCAATCGCTGCTAACGTCTCAAACTTCTTACCTCTTGTACTCATGGCTCCGAGAGGGAATCCCACTACCGTACAGACTGCAATGTCTGTTCCCTCTAAATAGTCTGCCACCTGTTTGGTGCGGCAGCTGTTCACGCATACCGATGCAAAGTTATATTCTTTCGCTTCTTTGCAGATAGCTTCCACTTCTTCTTCCGTTGCATCTGCTTTCAAGATCGTATGATCAAAATACTTACTGAATTCCATATCTATCCTCCTATAATCCCAGTGCCGCCTTGGCAAGCTGGTCTGCCATTTCATTATACTTGACTCCAGTGTGTGCCGCAACCTTTGAAAAAGAAATATCAATCTTTTCACGCTTCTTTGCCACAAATTCTTTATAGCGCTGTGTTCCTATCTTATTCGCTTTCCAGATGCCATTTGCCCATTTTTCAATTCCCTCATAATCATAATAGATTGTGATAGACGAATAACCATGCTCCACTGCCCACTGGATTGCATGCTCACTTCCTAAAATCTCCCCGGCCACATTACGCATAGAAACATAATCTTCCTCATTCCCGCTGCCATTCAATGTCACTGTATCTTCTGCAAGCACCAAAACGCACCCATACGCATATTGCCGCATACTATGCTCATAACTTCCATCCACATAGGCGACTAAATGCGTATCGGTGCTGATTGGTTCCTCACATGTATTGTCTTGTATCTTTCCTTCTTTATTGCAATCATTTGCAACTATTTGCGAACTATTATTCTTTGTAACAGAGGATGCGATTCCCTCTCCATACTTTACAACAAATTCTTCCGCTTCCTGTACGGTTGCAAACCCTTTATAGACTGCACCTGAGAATCCATCCACCTGTGTCTTGCAATCATTCCAGGTCAGATAGATTCCCGGTGTCTTTCCTTTTGCTACTGCATAATATTTCTTTGCCATATTGATTCTCCGATTCTATTCTTGCTATACACCTAAATGTAGAATACTTTGTTTTCCATATGGCGTCAAGTGAAATCAACCTTATGCCAGCATTTCAATCAATGTCGGTAATTCCGACATATTCCAGATCACATAATCTGCTCCTGCCTTTTTCTTACTCTTCGTTACTGCACATATCGTCATCAACATTTAAATCATCTTAAGATACTTTCTGAACAATTCTTTTTATATATAATTCATACAAAACCTCACAAAATATTCCGCACCATATGGCATAGCTTTCTCACTCAGCTGAAAGGTACTGCTGTGATGAGGAGAATGATGAACACCATCATTTCCGCCCAAAAGAACAAATACTCCCGGAATAGATTTTTGATATTTTGAAAAATCTTCACCAATCATTTGAACCGGTAACTTCTGTAATCCATCTGGTCCTACAATCTCTTTCATAATCTCCTTCGCATATTGGGATATATCCTGTTGATTATCTACCAGTAATGTTCCCCTCTCATACTTCCATTTATAAGATGCCCGGTATGCTTGACAGATTCCTCTCACCATATCTTCTATCCGACCTGGAAGACTTTCACGAACCGACTCCTCTGTACTCCGAACCGTCCCCTGGAGCATCGCCGCATCCGGAATAACATTGGCACAATCTCCCGATTGAAAACTACAGATACTAATCACAAGTGGTTTTGTCGGAATGTTTTCCCGAGACACTAAGGTCTGCATACCATTTACAATCTGTGCACCCACTATAATCGGATCCACTACCGACTGTGGATTTGCACCATGTCCTCCTTTTCCAACAACTGTAAGATCAAACGTGTCTGCAGCAGCCATCAACACCCCCGGCTGTACACACACCTTTCCTACCGGCAGATCATTCCAGATATGTAAGCCGGTAATTGCCGACAACTGTTGCACTTCCGACAATTGCATCATATGTGCTGCACCAGACTCCGCAATCCATTCCTCTGCTGGTTGAAACATCAGCAACACATTACATGGCAACTGTCTTTGAAGATTCTTTAGCCTTTTTGCTGCACCTAACAGCATTGCAATATGAAAATCATGTCCACACGCATGCATAACCCCCTCCCGGCGAGATGCATAATCCAACCCCGTTTGTTCCTGCACCGGCAAAGCGTCTATATCTGCACGCAATCCCACTGTATGTGTCTTATCTGCCCCTTCAATCAATGCCAATATACCTGTACCGCAAACCCGATAACCATTCACCCCCATCTGATCTAATTCCTGCAGAATCAATTCGGATGTATGCTGTTCTTTCCAACTCAATTCCGGGTACTCATGCAGCTGTCTACGTACATCAACCATATACTTCCTAATATCTTTGGTTATATACATATTGTTCCATCCTTTACCATACTACAGCCATTTGTTCACTATTCACGTTATAACGATTCCGATCCGTCCTCGTAAAGACATCCATCTCCTTTTCAAATCGGTCATACTTGAGATTACTGATATCACACCCAACTTTTTTCTCTGCAATCACTTCACTTAATACTTTTCCTGTTGGAGCAGACACACCAAAGCCATGACCGCTAAATCCGGTTGCAACATATAATCCCGGAATCGGATCAATCTTGCCGATTACCATTGAATCATCCGGAGAAATGGCCATCCAGCCGCCCCAGGAACGAACAATTTTTGCTTTGGCAAGACAAGGAAACAAATCCACCAAACCCTTTGCAAGCGATGCCAGTCTGCCAACTGACTGATAATTCTGAAGATAACGGTTTCGATCCGGATAACTGCAATACCCGTCAGAAGCGCCAAATACAAAAGTTCCTTCTCTTGTCTGCTGACCATAATAGGAACCCACAAAAATTTCATCTAATATCGGAGGCAACTTCTCTGTTACAAAAATTTCTTCATAGAAAGAATATAATGGAATATCAATTCCAACTGTATCCAAAATCTTTCGACTATAATAATTAGCTGCCACCAATATCTTAGGAGCTTCATACCGATTTCCGTCTGTTGTAACAACTGCATAGGCCTTCCCTTGTTTCAATTCGATCCGTTCTACCTCCTGCCCCGGATAGAATACAGCCCCCAGTCGTAGTGCAGCTGCATAAAAGCCCAGTGTAACCCGCAGTGGATTTGCCCGCGCTTCTTCCTCACATCGAATTGCTGCATAGATCCGATCGGAGAATTCCGGCACACGCTCACGCAACTGTTTTCCTGACATATTTTCAAAATGCAGTCCTTCCTTTGTGGCAAATTCTTCAAACTTTAAAGTCATCTGCAGATCATCCTCATCCATAATAATGCGATATCCACCTGTCTGCTCATATGCCATGTCAATTCCCGTCATTTCTGCCACCTGCGGCCATACTTCTCTTGCGCCATATGCTCCTAACGACAATTCACCTATTCCTCTTCTGGTCAACTTATTCATTGCGCCGTTTCTGACAGATGCAAAGTCTGACAATTGTCCACGCTCCAATACAATGACCTTCAATCCCTCTTTTGCTAAATAAAACGCCGTGGAATTACCAATACATCCACTTCCGACAATAATTACATCAGCTTGATCCACAAATCCGCTCATAACATCCTCCTTTCTAACGATCCGACCGACTGGCATCCTCTAACGTGATCGGCCGCATTGGTGCTCTTGCTGTACACTCTTCTACCTGATCAAACGGTATATGCAGTTCGTTTGCCAGAATATTCTTTATATTCCGGCTACAGCTTAATCCCTGGCACAAACCCATTCCCGGTCTAAGAAAACGTTTAATTTCATTCATTGTATACATACCATCATGAATTGCCTGACGGATTTCTCCCTTTGTGATTTCTTCACAACGACATATAATTACATCATCATCCGCCATCGGAATAAATTCTGTTTGTACTCTTTCCCGTTTTAAATACAAAGCCATCCCATCATCCTCCTTATTCACATGCAAAAAATCTTACCTGATCGAGATATTCCTTTGGTACCTTTATCGTCAACAATGCTGTCTTATCAAATGCCGGTGAGGTCTTAACGGACACAACTTCTGCCTTGCAGACCTTCTGACCAGATCGATTCAATCCATCCCCTGCACTTCCTACTTCCGGATATGGCAGCAATTCATATGGCATTGTAACAGTCCCTGACGTCTCATCATAATCTTCATCTATTAAAAAGATAGCCTGACCGGAACAAGACGCAACACACATGCCACAATTCTTGCAATCTGCCTCCGGATTCACAATTGGTAAAGCTGTGATTTGATCTCCAATACTAATACAGCCAAACTTACATGCATCCTGACACGGATTACACGGAATATTCTGTGTGCATTCAATTACCGGATGAACACCGTGGCAATGCGTTACACCCGGATATTGTGCTAATTCCATCTCTTCTAAATATCCTTTTTTCAATAGATTTTCAGATATCCGGCATCCCTCTTCTGTCGTCTTAATATCTTTCCCTCGATTCGATACTGCAAACATTCCCTGCCTTAGTTCAGATAAAGAATGCCTGCATGTATCAACTACCGTCTGAAATTTATCCGTGTCTATATAGCCTGCTCTGTAAGCCGCTGCGACTCCAGCAATTCGTCCATTGATCATTGCCGAACTCGCTTCCTCAATACCCGCAACATCGCCTGCTGCAAATAAACCAGGGATTGTTGTTTCTCCATACTCATCTACAACCGGAACAAGTCCCCCTGCTTCTTTCATCTCTGCTCCTGCCATCCGAACAAGCTGGCTCATTGGATTCAGTCCAACTGCAACACAAATCACATCCACATCAAAATGTTTTTGCGACCCTTCTACCGGGTTCCACTTTGCATCTACCTCTACTACATCCACACCTTCTACACAGCCATCTCCCACTGCTTTTTCAATTGTATGGGATAAATAAAACGGTACTCCCATTCGGGCTATTTTGGCCGCATGTACCCCATATCCACTAATCTTCGGAGATGCATCGACCACCGCAACCACTTCGCATCCAGCCTGCAACAACTGATAACTGACTACCAATCCAACATTTCCAGATCCAACCATCAATATCCGCTGTCCTGGTTTTACCCCATGCAGATTCATCATTGTCTGAGCAGCCCCGGCACCTATTACCCCTGGCAGTGTCCATCCCTCAAATGGCAGGGTTCGTTCGGAAGCTCCGGTTGCTACAACAATATTGTTCGCATACACCGTCTGGATCTCTCCATCTGTAAATACACCAACTACATTGTTCCGAAAAATACCAGTAACGGTTGCATTTAATTTAACGCAAACACCTGCCTCCTCCGCCTCCTTCAGCAATTTTTTCCCAATTTCAATACCTCTCACCTTTGCCTGATGCTCTTTCGACCCAAAAAATTTATGTATCTGCTTAAATAACTGCCCGCCCGGACGTGCATTTTCATCAAAAACAATGGTTCTCATTCCCTGTCTGCTTCCCTCTATTGCAGCAGATAAACCCGCTGGTCCTGCACCTATTACTACCAAATCATAATACTTCACCTTCATTCCTCCTTTGCCTGCAATCCATCCTGCGTACGGATCTGCATTCCTTCTTTTAACGGAGTAATACAAGTCCGGACATTTGGTTCTCCATCCACTACCATCACACAATCTGTACAACGGCCTATCGCACAATAAATTCCTCTTGGTTCATGTCGCTTTGCCGTATAACGATGAATCCGGATTCCTGCCGCCAATAATGATGCTGCGATCGGTTCTCCTTCAAACCCCTGCATTTCTTTTCCATTATAAAAAAATGTTACCTTTTTCCCTTTTTCATATTCACCCAATATAGGATGTTGTGCAATTCTTGTCTCCATTTCATAGCCTCCTTTGTAACAACTCTGCTCTGATCTTATTCTTTCCTTTATAACACCCTCACCCCCTTCACATAACATTCTTCTACTTGTAACCGAAACAACTCTTCCTCCGGGAGAAGAAAGGGATCTCCATTCAGGATTAGATAATCGGCATCTTTTCCCGCCTCTAAACTGCCATGTCTGTCATCCAAAAAAAGCTGCCGGGCACCATTTATCGTAAACATTTCAAGTGCCTTTTGACAGGAAATCCTCTGTGATGGATTATGCACCGGATAAATACTTTCCGGTCTTTTGCGCATTACACACAATCCCAGACAATTCCATATATTCGGTGGAATCGTAACCGGGTAGTCACTCCCTTGCGTACATATAATTCCTGCATTTATAAAATCCTTAACCGGATATTCTTGTTCTACTCTCTCTTTTCCTAAATATGGCGTTTCAATTTGATAATAGTAGTCATCACTAACCAGATGCCAGTATGGATTCAATACCGCTATAATCCCCATACGCCGCATTCGAATAATCTGCTCCGGCTTAACAACCTGCAAATGTGTAATACTATGTCGGGATTTGGTAATATCGACCTGCTCATTGACATATTCCAATGCCTGCAATGCCATTTCTAATGCTCCATCCCCAACTGCATGCACATGTATCTGCAAATGCTCTCTTTCCACTGCCATAAATGCCTTTTTCAATTCTTCTAATCTCCACAGACACTGTCCTGCATCTCCCGGTGTATCTGCATACGGTTCTGACAAATATGCCGTATGCCCTTCTATCACTCCATCTAAGAAAAATTTCACTCCTATGATCTCAAAACACTCCGACCGGGTTTCCTTTTTCAAGCTTAAAATCTGTGCAACTACCTCCTCTATACAATCCCCATCAAACATTGGATATGCCATACGAAAATATATATGTAATTTTCCCTCTTCCGCCAGTTCTTTGTATGCCTGTATTGCCGTCATATACTCCTTTCGTTCTGAAAGCATGGGTTCAAATGCATATGTGATTCCATACATAGTTGCAAGATCCTGATAATGCAGAATTGCCTTTTTATAATCTTCTACAGAATAAACCGGCAGAATTGATTCAAAATAATTTTTATCCAATTCATGAATCCACCCCGTTTCACTTTCAAACCCAGCCTGTTTTAATGCAATGGAATTTACCCAGTAAGAATGGCAGTCTTCCGATTGCAGCACAATCGGAACCATCACATTATTCTGCTCACAAATGGCATCTAAAATATTTTTATCCGGCCCCTTATCTGGAAACACTCCATTTCGATATCCTTGTCCTGTGATCACGGTGGCATTCGGATGTTCTGTAATATAATGTATAATTTCCCGTTGATATTCTTTCACTGTTTCTCCCCCTGAAAGATTCACCCCGTACAGCTTATCAATTGTACTCGATATATGGGCATGTCCCTCTGTACACCCTGGAAGAATCAGTCCTCTTACTTTACGGATCACTGCTCCCGGATCTGCTTTTCTTATTACATCCTGTTTCAAACCGATTGCTTGTATCACACCATCTTTACAATACATTGCCTCAGCAAATGGCATATTTGCATTCGCCGTGTAGATGTGACCGGTCAATATCTGTTCACGCTCCATATCCTGCACCCCTCTTTCAAACGAATCTAAATCTCCTTGCTTCTCTTTTATTTTAGAAAATATATTAATGTGTAGGTCAATAGAACAAAAAATAAAAAAGTGGAGTGCACTGTACTTTTCCATATTCGCATGTTATAATGTCTTCATATTTCAAAGAGGAAGTACTGATTGTACTTCCTCTTTTTCATGGTGTACCATATACACGATATAATCCTGAATATAAACAATGCAGAAGGTGATAAATATGATGAAGATCGGTACGTTTTCCAAAAAATATGATGTCAGCTTTTACACGATTCGTTTTTATATCAAGGAGGGGCTTCTATTACCGGAACGAAAAAATAACCAATATTATTTTGATCTCCGGTGTGAAGAAGATATGATGCTTATTTTAGAGCTGCGCGAATGTCGTTTTTCCCTAAAGGAAATGTCACGAATTCTTTCTGTCAAACGGCTGTCTGGCTTTCATGACAATGACAGCATTCATTTTTTAAAGGGAATGCTACGTAGCAAACAATCGGAATTAAAAGATGAAATCCGGAACATGCAACAGGCAATTGGATTGTTGGACGAAAAACAACAACAGTTGAAAAAAATCCCTGATTCTACACAACAATCACAACCACAGGGAATTTCTATGGAATTTTTATATCATTTATCTTGTCCAATATGCCGGCACTCCCTTACCCTGGAAGATTCCAAACTGCATGGAACCCAGATTCAAAAGGGACGGCTCATCTGTCCATGTGGTTATGAGGCTATGATCAACAATGGTGAGATTGCAACATCACACATGGATGAAACAACAGAAGTATGGTACACTCTGGATTCCTTAATTGAGAAATTCTCACAGGAATACTTAAACGTGATGTTTCAATGTTACAATTGGATGTACAATGAAATATTAGAAATCCAGACTAAGGATAAAGTAATTTTATGTAATGGCGAGAATGGCTGCGAATTTCTATATCAGTATATGGATAAACTCGGAAAAGATAATCTATATGTCATTACGG
Source organism: uncultured Lachnospiraceae bacterium (assembly GCA_902762905.1). Classification (GTDB taxonomy): domain Bacteria; phylum Bacillota; class Clostridia; order Lachnospirales; family Lachnospiraceae; genus CAG-590. The sequence continues at coordinate 47,643 of CACWQE010000004.1, forward strand.
AAATATCCGTCAACAGTATCCGCCATACAAAAGACCGTCTGAATGAACGCTATCCGGATTACAACATTTTGTATGTTGCATGTGACGGTGCAGAACTTCCCCTGAAAGAGAATAGTGTAGATGTGCTGATCGATGATGGAACTTCCTGGTATGATATGTTTGACAGCACTGACTATTTTTTAGATAAAGTATTCCCCGTGTTAAAGAAGAGTGTAGAAGTCATCGGTTTCTATCCGGGGTATTCCAAAAAGGCGCTTTCTCTCAAAAACATCAAGCTTCTATATCCGGAAGCAAATACCGGCAAGATGAACTGGTCCGGCATGAAACAGGATATTGCCGAAAATGGTTTTCACTTTGTCAGCGAAAAATTAATGGGTGATGTATCTGACTGTGGGACCTGGGCTAAATACCATGTTCAAGGTGAACAGATCCATATGCATGTATATCATGCAAATCAAAAAACTATATAATAAAAAAAGATGACACGCTACAGTGTACCGTGCCATCTCTTTTTATTATGAAGGATTATTTCGACGACTTCACAATGGTTGCAACCTCGTCATTCTTTGTTGCAATATCACTTTTGATTTCGTTCATCATATAATAATTCTCAAAAAACACATCTGGCAGGAAACATGCTTCGTTATTCTTAAGATCATCACTTACATATTCCTTTGCAGCTGTATTCGGACATACATACATAGAATACTCAACTAATTTTGCCGCAATCTCCGGACTTGTTACATAATTGATAAACAATTCCGCTTCTTTCTTATGCTTGCACCCTTTAACCATTGCCCACACATCCATTGACAAACTGTTCTTTTTATCCATAAGATATAATTGCGTATCCGGATTTTCTGCTAAAATCTGTGCCGCCAATCCACTATAAACATATCCGACTGCTGCTTCATTTTTTACCAGCATATCTCGTCCCGCTGCATTTGAACACCATGCTTTAACATTTGGTGAGATCTTATCTACCAGATATTCCTGTGCATCATCCAATCCCTCTACTGTTTTATTTGCCGGATCGAGTCCCATACAACTATAGGCTAGTGAGGTATATCCACTATTATCATCCATAACAACCAGATTATCCTTTAACTTCGGATCTGCAAGATCGGACCAATCGTTGATCGTAACTCCTAACTCATCTAACATTTTTTTGTTGCCTACTACCATGGAAGCCGTTCCAAGATATGGAATGGTGTATTTATTACCCGGATCATACTCCTGATCCAAAAAGCTTTGGTCATAATTGTCAAAGGTTGTGATTGCTCCCTCATCAAATGGCTCTAACAGATCGCTTTCGATTAATGCCTTCACAAAGAAATTCGTTGGAACGATAATGTCATAATCGGTTGCCTCTCCCGCCGTCAGCTTTGCAAACATTTCCTCATTTGACTCATACGTTGTTTCTACAATCTCAATTCCATACTTATCCTGAAATCCATCCTTTACTTCCTGCGTCATATACTCGGACCAGTTATACAAATACAATTTATCTGCATATCCGTTTCCATCCGCATCTTCATCTGTACCCGCAGTTTCACCGCCGGCTTTTTCAGAAGAATCACTGCTGTCGCTGCCGGAACCACCACCGCAGCCTGTCAGACATGTTGCCATCATAATTCCTGTTAATGCCACCGCTGCTGCTTTACGTAATAACTGTCTCTTTTTCATATGAAAACCTCCTTTTCTACCTCTTGCATCTTATTAACTACAGTTAATATATTTGAATTCTGCTATTTGCAGTCTTCTGCATATATTAGTTTTCCCTTTTCATAGTTGCCCACTACCTTTGTCTCATGTAGCGTATGTGGATCCACCGTAAACAGATCACGATCAACGATCACAAAATCTGCATCTTTCCCCACCTCTATACTGCCTGTTGTTTTTTCTTTTTTTACCTGATAGGCTCCATTGATTGTCATGACCTGAAGCATCTCCTCCACAGTCAATCTCTCTTTGGGATTTAATGGTAATGTCTCAGCATCCCCAAGTGGCTGCCTGGTAACTGCATATTCCAGTCCACGAAACGGATTACACGGAACGGATACCGGCCAGTCACTTGCCTCAGTAAGCACTGCTCCCGCCTTTAGGAACGACTTCATCGGATACTCATTATCTGCCCGTTCTCTTCCAAGATATCGGACTTCTAACTCTTCATAATAAAATGGCTGCCGATAATGCCAATATGGATTAGCCGCTGCAATAACATGCAACCGGGCAAATCTTTCATAATCTTCCTGGGAAATCAATTGTACATGTGTAATCGTGTTCCGGTTATCCTCTACTCCTGTCTGATCATTTGCGAACTGATATGCATCCAACGACAATGAATTTGCTGCATCTCCAATTGCATGAATATGATTGACATATCCTGCCTTCTGCGTCGTAGCGCATAATTCCTTCAAATCGTCCGGTTTCCAGAGACACTCACATGTATCACCAGGTGCATCTGCATATTCTTCCTTTAACCATGCTGTATGCCCCTCAACCACACCATCTACAAACATCTTTACGGCCTGAAAAGACAGGCGTTCAGAGCCAACTGTTTCATTTAATTTCTTGATTTTTTCAAATTTTTCTTTCCAATCCTCATCCGGTTCAATATAAGATCCAACCAGGGTAAACACCTTGAGTTTATCTTCCTCTATCAGTTCTTTATATGCCTGAATCTTACGCTGCCACTGTTCTCCGCTACTCATTGGTTCAAAGACATTATGAATCCCATAAGAAAGCGCTAACTTCTGATAATGCAGAATCGCCTCTTTATAATCCTCAACAGAATACTTTGCTTTTACCGGATTTAGATAACTCATTGCCGTTTCCCGGAACGCCCCATTAGGTGTTCCATCTGCATCTCTTCCTATAACACCATCTTTTATATCCGGTGTATCTTTTGTCAATTTACATAATTCTAAGGCTTTTGAATTACACCACATACTATGTCCATCTTCTGAAGTCATTACAAGTGCAATGTCTGTCGATATCTCATCTAAATATTCCTTCGTTGCCATTCCGTTTGGGAAGACACCATTTAGAAATCCTCTTCCGTGTATAATCTTGCGATCCGGATGAGCTTCTACAAATTTCCTGATTTCCTCTTGATAACCTGCAATATTACTAACTTTATAGGCCGCAATATCAACTTCAAAAATCTGCGATGTTGTCTCACAAACATGCGCATGACCTTCTCCAATTCCCGAAAAGATTGTCTGCCTGCCTGGTGTAATTACCCGGGTTTCCTCCCCAATATACGTTTCCACACCGTCTGCATCTCCAACATAAATAAATCTTCCATCCTTGACTGCAAATGCCTCCGCATACAATGCTTTCGGATCACTTGTAAATATATTTCCTTTTACCACAATATCTGCTACCATTCCAAAACCTCCTTTGTTTATTGATTCTCTATACTGTTATATATTTTCTCCTCGTCTTGCCGCCATTTTTTCCTGCAAAAACTGAATTCCACCATAAATCACAATTGTTCCAATCATGATAATCGTACACAATGCATATACATCTGGTGTAAATTTGGAACGTACCATCCCATATATCTTGATTGGCAAAGTAACCTGATCCGGTCCTGCAGCAAAGAAACTAATGACAACATCATCAATAGATAATGTAAATGAGAGCAATCCGCCTGCCACAATTCCCGGTACTAACATTGGAATAGTCACCCTCATCAGTGTATGAATCTGATTCGCTCCTAAATCCATAGCCGCTTCTTCAATCGAAGCGTCAAATCCTGCAATTCTCGATCGCAATGTAATAATGACAAAAGGAATACAAAATGTAACATGTGAGATCACTAATGTTGTCATACTCATACTAATTCCAATCATGCTGAGGCTTGCTAAAAAAGCAATTCCAATTACAATCTCCGGAATGACTAACGGTATATACAATATATTATTAATAAATTTTTTTAACCGGAAGTTGTAGCGATGCATACCAATGGTTGCTGCTGTTCCAATTATGCAGGAAAGAACGGTACTGATTCCCCCTAATTCCAATGATGTCCAGAGGGCATCCCACAAATCTTTCCGTTGCTCAAACAATACCCGGTACCAATTGGTTGTAAATCCGGTAAAGTTAACATTTAATTCCGATTTATTAAATGAAAACAACATAACTACGACTATCGGAAGATATAAGAATAGATATACCAGACAAAGCATAACTATCTGCCAAAGCTTCATTCCCTCTCTTTTTCTCCGTTTTCCCATATAATCACCTCCTATACCATCTCATCCATATCACCGCCAAGCCTGGTGTATATCTGCATGACTACAAGAGTAAACACGATCAGCAATACAGAAAATGCAGCTCCACTCGGCCAGTTTCTGGCATTCAGATACTGATTCTTAATTAAGTTGCCAAGTAACATCGTATTACCGCCACCCATAATATCGGATATGAAGAATGCTCCAAGACTTGGAATAAATACCTGAATGCTTCCGGCAAAGATACCAGGAAACGTCAATGGTAATATCACTCTTAAAAACGTATGCAGTTTTGTGGCACCAAGATCACTTGCGGCCTCCAACAACGTCGAATCCAGCTTGCTGATCGAAGTATGGATCGGCAACACCATAAATGGCATAAATGTATAAACCATACCAAAAACAATTGCCGTCTCCGTATACATAAAGTTCAATGCCGGAAGTCCTAATTTTGTTAGTAGCGTATTCAATGGTCCTGTCTCCCGAAAAATGGTAACCCATCCATTTAATCTTAGTAAACCATTGATCCAAAAAGGAACCATGATCAATAACATACAAATTGACTTCCATCTTTTTTTCACTTTGGATAAAGCATATGCAAACGGATACGACACAAGTAAGCTAAATAGGGTTGTTAGCAATGCAATCTTCAGAGACTTCAAGCAAACCTTGCCATATACCGGATTGATTATATCCTGATAATTCTTAAGCGTGGGAGTCCACACCACACCACCAAACAATCCCTTAGTCATAAAACTAATTGCAATTACATAAATAAGTGGAAGCAGCATAAACGCAATCATCCAAAGACCGGTTGGTCCAACCATTGCCAGACCTGGAAGAAAATTTTTATTCAATCTCCATTTTTTCTTTTTTTTCTCCATATCCCGCCTCCTATTCTCCAGCGTCAATCAGGTCATACAACTTATCCTCATTCGTATGCATTACAACCGTTTTATCCGGACTCCAATGCAAATATACGAGGCTTCCAACCGGTTTAAAATCATCATCCGGTTGTGCACATTTCTTAACAAGCTGTCCGTTGGGAAGTTCAATTGTCGTTCGTATAATAGAACCAATATAAATATGTTCTTTCACCATTCCTCTTATATTAAATCCATTTACCGGTTCCAAGGAACATTTCACACTCTCTGGTCGAATACTTGCATATACGATTTCATTCTGCTCAAATCCATCACCGTATGCCTCCATATCCCCGTACTCCATAATAAGCTTCAGACTTCCATCCTCTTTTACTTCACTCACATTTGCCTCAAACACATTCGATTCTCCGATAAAGTCTGCAACAAATTTAGTTTTCGGATGTTCATAAATTTCTTTTGCTGTTCCAATCTGCTCAAACACGCCATTATTCATAATGGCAATTCGGTCACTCATCGTTAAGGCTTCTTCCTGATCATGCGTAACATACACGAAAGTAATTCCCAATTGCTGCTGCAAATGCTTTAATTCCAACTGCATCTGCTTGCGGAGTTTCAGATCCAGCGCACCAAGAGGTTCATCCAGCAACAATACCTTAGGGTTATTCACCAATGCCCTTGCAATTGCAACTCTCTGTTTCTGTCCTCCTGACATTTGGGATGGCATCCTTTTTTCAAATCCGGAAAGCTGGACCAGATTCAGAATCTCTGTCACTTTCTCGTGAATTTCTTCTTTTTTCATCTTTTTTTCCACCAGACCGAATGCAACATTTTTATATACATTCATATGGGGAAATAGCGCATAACTTTGAAAAACCGTATTTACATTTCTTTTATACGGTGGCATATTTCCAACATCCTCATTTTCCAGATATATATTTCCCTCTGATAATTCTTCAAATCCTGCGATCATGCGGAGTGTTGTTGTCTTACCACATCCGGACGAACCAAGCATCGTGAAAAATTCTCCTTCATAGATATCCAGATTCACATTGCGGACTACCGTGTTGTCACCATACCGTTTTGTTACATGATCCAACCGGATAATTGGTCTTTTCTCTTCCATTGGTATGTCCTCCTTATTTACAGTATCTTCTCTCCTCTGGCTCCATCCCGAATACGCATGACATCAATCATATCCGATACAAATACTTTTCCATCTCCAACATTGTTCGTTGACAATGTCTCCTGAATCTCTGTTAATATTTCTTCCAGGTCCTCATCCCACACAACTGTCATAACATAGATTTTAGGAAGCAGGTTAGCATCCAGTCCAAGATCCTGAAAGTCCTTTTGTAAAAGACCCTTCTGATGTCCACAACCCATAGCTGACATAATTGTCAGTCCACTATACTCATTTTTTGCCAATATTTTTTTTAATGTATCTAACTTTTCTGGTCGAATGATCACTTCTATCTTTTTCATAAAAACCTCCTTCTACTGTGCATAACAGTTATAAAATAATGAAATAATGATTTTGTATGTAAGAAAACGGAGAACCCTTTTATTGGATTCTCCGTTGAATATGTGCTTATTTTAGATACGGGATATAGATAGATGTCAATAGCCCATATGCAAAAAAAGTAGAGTATACTCTACTTTCCTGCTTTACACATTATGTATTGATACTTCTTTCGATTAGATGGCAACAATAATAAGATCAGGCTAACAAACAGTGTTATCCCTTCTGCTACAACAGATGCCAGCCATATGCCATTCATTCCCAAAAAGTGCGGCAGAATCAGCAATGCACCACCTAACACAACCAATGCTCTTGAAAAGGAAATAATACCTCCGTAAAATCCATTTCCAAATGCTGTAAATATCCCCGCCGCAAATATATTTACTCCTGCTGCAAGAAAATTGAACGCATACATATGCATCCCCTTTCTTGCTAATATTTCTACCTCCTGTTGTGTAACCATACATTGTATCAAACTGCCTCCAAACAGTTCTGCAATTGCAAAAATTGTCACACTTGTAATCAGTACCAGACCTGCGCAAAACCGAAATAATTTCTGATTCCGTTCTATCTCTCCTGCACCATAATGAAATCCAAACAAAGGTGCTGCTCCTGCCATATACCCTGTAAATACAGAAAGAAAAAGGAACTGCGCATATAAAATTATAGTCACTGCAGCAATGCCATTCTCTCCTGCAATAGGAAGTGTCACAATATTATATAAAAAAGTAATGATTGCCGCCGCAAAATTATTAGCAAAGTTCGATAATCCTTTAATTGATATTCCCCAAATATAGGAAACAGTTGGCATTACAAAATGTAATTTCATTTTTCCCCTCTCACGAAAAAAATATAGGATTCCTACAAGACAGCCAGCCAACATACCAATCACCGTTGCCCATCCGGCTCCGGCAATCCCCCAGCCAAATACGGCAATAAACAAATAATCCAATATAATATTAACTACGCCACCAATAATGGATAATACCATACTCCATTTAGGTGACTCATCACATCTCAGCAAGAACAAATACATTTCCTTTACCATACCACATGGTATTGCTACACAAGTAGGAATACCATATTCTATACAATACTGCATGGTACGCGATGTTGCACCAAGCATACTGCATACCGGCCGCAAAAAGAAGAGGAATCCCACCATAAGCAGCATTCCCACTATAATGGATGCAGTCATTCCCATTCCTGCATCCATATTAGCCTCTTTTTCTTTCCCTTGTCCATACCGTATTGCCACCTGTACAGCAGTTCCTGCTGCAAACATACTTCCAAATGCATACATCAGATCCGCAATTGGATACACGATATTAATTGCCGCTAATGCATCTGAACCAACTAATACCGATACAAATGCACCATCTACAATCATATAGAGGGACATAAATACAAGTGCAATTGCAGCCGGTATCATATCTCGTAAAAATTCTCTGGTGTCCATTCCCATTGACATCATCCTTCCATAGGGATACAGATTGCTTTTATCTCCATATATTCATCCATACTTTGCTCACAACTTTCCCGGCCAATTCCCGATTGCTTATATCCCCCAAATGGTGCTCCACTATTAATTCCCGAACCGTTAATACACACGACACCCGTCTCCATCTGACGTGCTACTTCAATTGCTTCCTTCTCCGGTCCAAATACGCCACCACATAACCCATACTCGGAATCATTTGCAATTGCAATTGCCTCTTCTAGAGAATCATATGTAATCATGCAAAGTACCGGACCAAAAATCTCTTCCTTCGCAATTGTCATATCATTCCTAACATCGGAGAAAATAACCGGCTGTATATAGTATCCTTTCTCTGCACCATCCGGTACTTTTCCTGCAATCATACTAGCCCCCTCTTCCAGTCCTTTCTTTATATATTCCGCCACACTATTATATGCTTTCTGACTGACCAGTGGACCAATATCTACATTGGGATCCTGCGGGTCTCCTACTACAAACTCTCTCGCACGGGCAATGGCTAATTCTTCCATCTCTTCCTTTGCTGATGCTGGAATCAAAAGTCTTGTGATCGCATTACAAGTCTGCCCGGTATTCATAAAACAATCGGTTAATACCGCATCAACTGCCATTTCATAATCTGCATCCTGAAGCACGATTGCTGCTGATTTTCCTCCCAATTCCAACGTACATTTCTTAATATTACTAAGTGCAAGGCGTCCTACTTCCCGTCCTGCAGACGTAGAGCCGGTAAAAGACAGCATACGGATATCCGGATGAAGTGCTAACACATTTCCAACTTCTCCACCACAACCTGTTACAAGATTCAGAACCCCCGCCGGGAATCCTGCCTCTTCAATGCCCCTTGTAAACCAATATGCGGTAAGCGGTGCCATCTGGCTTGGCTTTAAGATTACACAATTTCCTGCTGCCAATGCCGGCAGGATCTTTAAAGTAATCTGATCTAACGGATAATTCCATGGGGTAATACCCGCTACAATTCCATATGGTTCTCTTCTTAAAATATATCCGGAATGTCTAGTTTCATATGCAAAATCTTCAGCTAATTTGGCAAAGAATCTTGTTTCTCCTGCTGCACCCGCTACATGCCATTGCTCTGCCATACTGACTGGCGCTCCTAATTCCTGCGTAACCGTACTGGCAATCTCTTTTTGATGCACCTCAAAAAAATCAGCCAGTCGATATAAACATTCCGCTCTTTGTTTTCCAGAATAGAACCTCCATATTTCATACCCACTTTTAGCCGCCTTCACTGCCCTTTGCACATCTTCTTCATCTGCCTTCGGAACCGCCGCAATCATTTCCTTTTTCGCCGGATTCTCCACATATATGTATTCTCCACTATGTCCATCTACCCATTGTCCACCAATATATAACTGTAACTTTTCCATAAACAGATCCTCCTTTTCCCAATCAAAATGCTGCTTCCAATATCTTCACCACATCCTGTTTGTCTAACGGATGATATGCCTTTGCAAGACCACCTCGAACTGCTTTTTCTGCCATAATCTCAAACATCGACTGATCTTTTATTCCAATCTCCCGTAACGTTGCCGGAATCTTCAACTGCCTGAAATATGCTTCCGTTTTATCAATTGCAAGGTTTGCAATCTCATACGGTAAAAATGATGAATCAATCCCCCACACATTCACTCCATACTGCACAAACACATCCACAATTGCATCATCTAAGATATATCTCATCCAATGCGGAAGAATAATTGCAAGGCCCACACCATGCGTCACATCATAATATGCACTTATCTCATGTTCAATCGGATGACATACCCACGCACCTGATTTTCCGCAGGAAATCATTCCATTAATCGCCCAACTAGAAGCCCACATCAGATTTGCTCTGGCATCATAATCATCCGGATTCTCTACTGCCCTTATTCCATACCGGATACAGGTTCGTAAAATGCCTTCCATAAACTGATCCTGAATATATGTGTCACCACATTTTTTAAAATAGACTTCAAACACATGCGACATAATATCAGCAACTCCCGCTGCCGTCTGATAGGCCGATACCGTCTGGGTATACGTTGGATCAAGAATAGAATACTTTGGAATCACTTTCACATGATCAAATTCCGCCTTATCATTTGTTTCTAAGTTAGAAATGACTGCACAATAGTCCATCTCAGACCCCGTTGCTGCAATGGTCAATACAGTGATGATCGGCAACACATCGGTCACCTTTGACGGGTCTAGTACAACATCCCATGGATCACCGCTATAATTCACACTGGCAGCTATAACCTTTGCGCAATCAATCACACTTCCTCCTCCAATCGGAATAATCAGATCACATTTCTCCTCCCTGCAAATAGCAACACCAGCTCTCACACTGGTAATTCTCGGATTGGGATCGACACCAGCTAACTCTGTATAAGCAATCTTACATTTCTTAAGCTGTTTTATCACTGCATCATAAATGCCATTCTGTTTAATACTTCCGCCCCCGTATACCAGCAAAGCTTTTCTACCTATGGACGCCGCCAATTCTCCAATATGTTCCACCTGACCTTTTCCAAAATATACGATCGTTGGAACATGATATACAAAATTCTGCATATATTCATCCTCCTTTTAACGGTCACTTACAAACCGGTCATACCTCAAAGCAGAAAGATCAACTACTGTCTCCTCTCCAACTGCCATCTGTGCCAACATATAACCTACAGCAGGTGCTGTTCCAAATCCATGTCCGGTAAAGCCACATGCAAGAATCAAACCTGGTACTTCCGTCACCTTTCCCATAATGGGAACCCGATCGATACTCATATCCAGCCATCCTCCCCAGCTTCTTACCAGCTTCGCATCCTTTAATGCCGGAATATATCGCATGATTGCACGTGAACCTGCTGATATTGTAAGAGACGATGTCTTAAGATCTGTAAGTGACTGGTCGGTAGCTTCTTCCAGTCCACATTCCGAGCCAAATACAAACGAACCATGCTTGCACTGATGTCCATAAAAATCTGCATCTGCTGTCCCCAGCATCATATCGAACATATGTGGCTGCATTTCTGTCACTAATGCCTCCTCAAAATATGTTGTCATCGGAATATCAATTCCCACTGTCCTGGCAATCGCCCGGCTCTCATATCCCGCCACAAGCAAGATCTGATCTGCCTCAAACACCGTTCCGTCCTCCGTCACAACCTGCCTTGCCCTTCCCTGCATCTTGCGAAGTTTGATTACTTTTGCACCTTTTACAAATTGCACGCCAAGCTCTAACGCCCGCTTATAATACGCCAACGTTGTAAGCATAGGATTGGCATGTCCATCCGTCGGACACCAGCTTGCACCGATTACCTCCTCTGACAGGTATGGATTTAATTCTTTTACTTCCTTGCCATCAATCATTCGCACATCTAATCCACATGATCTGGCATTATCTGCTAACTGTTGCAGCTTCTTCATGTGCGCTTCCGTTTTTCCCAACCTTAGATTACCCGTCTGACTATACTCTACATCTACCCCTAACTCCTCGGATAATCCTGGCCACAAATTCTGAATTCCCCACATGCAATAGGTCAATTCTCTGACATCTCTTCCTGACTGTCGAACACCGCCACCATTCCTGCTTGATCCACCATGCCCAATACTATCTGAGCCTTCTAAGACGATTACATCCGTCAGTCCACGTCTTGCCATATAATATGCAGCAGCACATCCATTTACTCCTCCGCCAATAATAATTACTTCAGCCGTTTTTTTCATACTGCATCACCACCCTGTCCACCATCTTTACCCATCACTTTCATCTCTACCGGCCGCATCGGCGCCCGTGACACAGCTGGTTCTAATTCAAGCGGATTTATCTTAAGCTCCGCTGCAACAATTCCTTTTACCAGCTTGCCACAGGTCTGTCCCTGACAAAGACCCATTCCACAACGCAGAAACCGTCTCATCTCTTCTATTGTTGTCATACCCGCATGAACCGCCCGACGAATTTCTCCTTTGGTCACCTCTTCACAACGACAAACCAATACGTCATCATCTTCCATAGGAACAAATACTCCTATCTCTTTTTCTATATCATTTACACATATCATATCCATTCCTCCAGTCAACAGTCCTCAGCTTTTAAAAAATCTCGCACGCATTACCATATCCCTAGGCACCTTCATAGTAAGCAGGTTGGTATGGTCAAACGCATTTGAACTCTTAATATCCAACACCTCTGCTTTACATACCGGCTGTCCATCTCTGCCAAGTGCGATTCCTATTTGTCCTTTTTCGGGAAGTGGTAAAAATTCATACGGAATCGTTACGGTTCCCATACCATCTCCGATATCTTCCTGTATTAGAAAAATTGCCTGCCCAGAGCATGCTGCTACACACATCCCACATCCTATACATTGAGATTTGCTATCTACAACCGGAAGAGCTGTAATATTATTACCAATTGTAATACACTTCTTCGGACAGACATCCTGGCATGGATTACACGGAATATTCTGCGTACATTCAATTACCGGATGCACCCCCTCCATATGGGTTACACCTGGATATCGTTCAATCTCCGAATCTGCGACATATCCGCATTCCAACAAAGTTTCCGATATTGCAATTCCCTCTTCCGTTTGTGTTATTTTCTTACCACGGTTCTCTGGTGCAAACATTCCCTTTCGCAAATTTCCAAGTGCCTTTTCATATTTTGCAATCTGCTCTGATCCATCAGCAAGATATCCACTATCACAAGCTATTGTAATCCCTGCTATACTTCCACCTAACATAGCTGAACTCGCTTCCTCAATTCCTGAAACATCTCCTGCTACATAGATTCCATCCATCGAAGTTCTTCCATAGGCATCACACTCCGGAACATACCCTCCTTTTGTATCTTTCATTGCACATCCCGCCTGCTTTAACAATTGACTCATCGGAGATAACCCCACTGCCAGACAGATCGTATCCACATCAAAATGCTGCTCTGTTCCCTTGATCACTTTCCAATCCGGTCCTACTTCTCCAATCACGACACCGGTTACATGATCGGTGCCTTCTGCCTGCACAATTGTATGTGACAGGTAAAATGGAACACCACATCTGGACACTTTTGCTGCATGAACACCATATCCGCCAATCCTCGGTGCTGCATCTACTAATGCAACCACCTCGCAGCCAGCCTGCAACAATTGGTAGCTTACTACCAGACCTACATTTCCGGATCCCAACATCAGTATACGCTTTCCCGGTCTTATATGATGCAGATTCATCATTGTCTGTGCTGCTCCTGCTCCAATCACACCCGGCATAGTCCAACCCGGAAAACGAACCACACTCTCTGCTGCTCCGGTAGCAATCAGAACATTATCTGCTTTATAGTGTTTTATTGCATCACCAATTCTTACTGTTATTTCTTTTTGTGCATACAATCCCATAACAGTAGCATTTAACACTACCTTCACACCACTTCGCTCTGCCTCAGCAAGCAATTCTTCTCCTATCCGGTAACCACGGATTCTTGCTTTATTCTCCTTAGAACCAAAAAATTTATGTATCTGTTTAAAAAGCTGCCCTCCTGGCTTTGCATTCTCATCAAAAACCACGGTACGCATTCCACATTTTGCAGTCTCGATTGCAGCCGACAAACCAGCCGGTCCTGCTCCGACCACAATAACATCATATCTTTCCATACGCTACCTCTTTTCTTCCACTCCATATTGTGTCTGAATCTCCATCCCTGCAGCTAGCGGTGTAATGCAGGTTCGAATATTAGGCTTACCATCTACAATCATTACACAATCTGTACATCTTCCAATTGCACAATAAATCCCTCTTGGTTCATGCCTCTTAGCAGTATACCGGTGCACCATCACTCCTGCATTTTTCAATGCCATTGCAATCGGTTCCCCTTCCATTCCTGTCAGCTCTTTTCCATCAAATGTAAATGTAACTTTTTTCCCTTCCGGAGTAATCCCTAATATCGGATGTTCCATAATCCGCTCACTCATCTTATGCACCTCATTTCTAATGTAAATGTGGCTTATCCCATAGCAAAAGCTTGGTGCCAATACCATCTTTTTGTGCCCGACGATAGCATTCATGCCCCCAGGCTACATCTTCAATAGACATTCCTTCAATTGCAACAAAGATAATCTCATCCTCTGAAATCCTGCCCTCACATCTTCCACGAACAATATCCCCTATATTGGCGATACTATTTCTCTCAATCAGACCGTCTTTAACCATATACGCAAAATCTTCGCCCAGACAGCCCGATGCCTGATGCGTACCATCATCATTTCGTCCAATACTCTGTTCGTCTTCGACAGTATAATTTTCAAACATAGAATAATCATCCACTACTTTTTTAACATCTATCATATCCTGATGTTCCATATCAAATACACTCGCCGATATTACAAGCGCACCCGGTTCTAACCATTTCCGTTCAAACCGCGGCCACTGCCCCTTTTTCACAGAGGCGGCTTCACAAATAATATCTGCCCCACAAACTGCTTCCTCTAATGTTTTGCAAATAATAATCTGCGTAATATGCGGATAATGCTGCGTAATATATTCTTTCAATTCCCTTGCAGACCGGGAATCCGGAGAACTTCCTTTAATCCGTATTGTATCAATTGTCGGATGTTTAGAAAGAATTGCCATACTGCTGGTTCTTGCAATTACACCAGCCCCAACCATAGACAATATCTTAGGATCTTTCTTTGCAAGCAGCTTCGCCGCCAGTCCCGGCATTGCACCAGTCCTCATTGCACTAAGAAGATTTGCCGACATAAATGCAAGTGGTGCACCCGTCTCTACATCATTCAACATTACCATCAATATAGAACGGGGAATCCCACGTTTCACATTCCTTCCATTTGATCCATACCACTTTTCACCGGCCATATGGAATCTTCCTCCTAAATAAGCCGGCATTGCCGTAAATCTCCGGTCTTTGGAATCGTTAATCGGAAAATTTGTAATATTGGATTTTGGAGGAAATTCCAATACCAACCCATGTGAATTATGATTAGGGCCTCCCATGATATAGTCACCATCACTAAATAAACCCATTGCCTCTTCCATCACATCTACACATCTGCCGGCCTCCATAACACCCGCTTCTAACATATCCTGTTCATTCAGATATAAAAAATCTAATTCCGTATTATCATTCCATTTTTCTTCCTGCTGTTCTTTCCTAATTGTCTCATTTGCCATAAATCCTCCTATCCACCATTACATATTTAACAAATATGGTTCCTTCCATAAGGTGAGTTTCGTTCCGATTCCTTGTTCCAATGCTTTCTTATAACATTCGTAACCCCAGGCAACATCTAACACCGGCATTCCATTTACGCAAACCATGATCAGCTCATCTTCTGACGATCTTCCTTCTGTCCGCCCTCTTACAATGTCTCCAAGAATCTTAACATCCGATTCTTGCATACTTCCTTCCCGAATCATATGTACAAAATTCATTCCAGCAACTCCATTCGAGATACGATTCCCTTGCTCATCATACATCTGATACACATTAATATATTCCTCATACATTGCCAGATTTTCGACCACTTTTGTCATATGCTCCCGCATGAAAGATTCCGCTATATCCATAGTCCCGGAGGATATTACCGTGCAACCTGGTTTTAACCACTCAGATTCTATATAAGGCCATGCTCTTCCTGGAACCGATACTGCTTCACTTATAATATCTGCCCCCCTCACAGCCTCTTCTAACGTTGCACATACCGTAACAGAAGTTATCTGTGGATATTCCTTCTCGATATATTCTTTCAATCGGTTTGCAGATGCCGAGGTTGGGGATCCCCCCTTAATCCGAATTGTATCAATATGTTCCATTACCTCCATGATCGCACGCAGGCAAAAATGATTCATTGTTCCTGCACCGATCAGACACAATTCCCGTGAGTTCTTTCTTGCCAGATACTTTGCCGCCATTCCTGGCATTGCTCCGGTTCTCATCGCACTTAGTATATTGGCAGACATATACGCCTTTGGCGCTCCGGTTTCAAGATCATTTAATGTCACCATAAGAATAGATCTTGGAAGACCATTACCTTCATTCCTGCCATTTGAACCATACCATTTTTCTCCTACCATGCGATACTTTCCACCAAGGTATGCTGGCATTGCCATAAATCTTCGATCTCTTGAGTCATACAACGGAAATCCCTCAATTTCTGATTTATCCGGAAAGATTAATTGAATGCCATGGTCATTATGTTCTTTTCCTCCCATCAAATAATCACCTTCGCTCAGCAAAGCTACCACTTCCCCAACCGTTTCCACACAGCCTTTCATATCAAGCACACCTGCTTTAATCATATCCTCTTCATTTAAATACAAAAAATCTACTTCTTTCCCTGCCATTTCAATCTCCTTTCTGTCACCTCACAAATTTTCCATATTCTTACATACTCCGTGATTTTTAGAAGACTTGCTGCCAATCGTGTCTAACACGTTTGAACGAAACCAACCCGGCTTGCTCCTAATCATTACATTATGAACAAAAAAGGCATACCTAATATTGGTATGCCTCTTTGCGTTTTTTACATCAATCATTATTTCTCTTTTACTATAAACCCTGGTACTATACCAGAGTCAAGTTTATTTTATTAAGAATTAATTGCATCAGAATTTTCTTTTTTCTTTAATTCCTATCCACCCATTGTTTTCCTATTCCTCTCATGCTATACTTTCCAAAAATCATACAGCAGGAGATGACCAATATGCCAGCAAAAGAACGATTCACCATTCAGGAAGTTGCTAAACTTAACAATATCAGTATTGATTCCCTCCGCTATTATGAGCGAATTGGGTTACTTACGCCTTCCCGTGGCAACAACCGCTACCGCTACTATTCCTTAGATGATCTTGTACTTCTGAATATTATAAAGGAATTTCGCAGTCTTAATTTTTCCTTCCCTCAGATCAAAGAAATGTTAGATAACCGAACTCTTGCAAACACACAATCCTTACTTATAGAAGAATTATCTCTTGTTGAAGAAGAGATTGCCCGCTTAAGACAGATTAAAAAAACTCTTCACCAACGAATTAACAATTTGAATAGTGTTTTCTGTCAACTTCCCACAGGAACTCCCAGCATAATCTCTCTTCCTGACATGAAATGCCTGCACATAACAAAGGGCCCGATCCAGATTGACGAAATTGACTACTATATCAGCCAGTACACGGAACAAACCGGCCTTGATATATCTAATATTATTGGTCGGTATGATGTATACCAGCTGAATCCACATATACATATTAATGATACAGAATGTGTTATTGAAGACGTCCTGGTAACAAATAACGCAATGAAAATCAAGCCAGATGTCATTCTTGAGCATGGTCAATATCTCTGTGTCACATATAACGGAACACAATATTTATCCGGAATCCAAACTAATCTCTTGCTTGAATATATTCAGGAAAAACATCTAATACCCAGTGGCAATTTCTATGAATTTCGTATCTTTGACTTCTACGACACCACAGAACCAGATGAATATCTATCCGCCGTTTGTGTCCGTCTCCAACAAGATTCTGTTTCTTAAGATGAAGCCAGGTGTACTTTTCTACTTCACCTTTCCTTTATATCCCGCTTTCTTAAGTAGCTTCTTATATACTTTCTTCTTACTCTTAGGTGTCTTAATCACAATTTTCTTATTCACATTTATGAATGCGTTCTTGTCAATCTTCGTAATCTTTTTACTCTTGATCGTAACCTGTTTGAGATTCTTACAACCCGAAAATGCGTGACTGCCTATTGCAGTTACCGCATACTTCTTACCCCGGATCATAACCTTTGCCGGTATGGTGATCTTCTTAACCTTCTTTGAGACGACTCCCACCACACTGACCTTATTCTTCGAAAGTTTCTTATAGCGTAAGTTGCCAACCTGAACTTCCCCAGTCGAAACAGTTGAACCTTCCTTCTGTTCTGCTTCCTCCTCATCCTGCGATTCCTCCGAATTCGTTTCCTCGGAATCCGTCCTGTCTGACTTGTTATGATTATACAGATCTTCAAAGAAACGATCCCAGAAATCATCGTCATCTGTATCGCTCCAATCATTGTAATAACCATTTCCATTATCTACCGCAAATGATGTCACATATTTACTCTCTTCCTGTACCGCACTTAACCGGTATGGATCGATCGTAACAAATGCTGGTGCCGTCTTGTTGGTAACATACCACACAACCATCCCATCTGCATTTACAATCGGTTCACAATCTGCAAGTGCTAAAGGACTGGCATAAACCTCCGAAGCCAATGCTCCATCCGGATTCAATAATGCCATCTTGGTTATGATCTTCTCCTCCGTCCCTTCATTGGTACATTCTTCCCACATCAGGAGGAATTGATTGTACTTTAATCTGACTAACTTTGGTGCATATGCCTTCACATTGCCGTCCGCTGGATTCTGCGTAATCCAGGTCGTTGTGCAGTCTGTCTGATCCTTGTGTCCCGTGATAACAAATATATTCGATCCGGTATCGGTCATACTTTTGATTCCGCTTCCCACTGTAATCCAGTAAGCATCCGATAACTGCAATCCGCCTAACGTATATCCGGTATAATTATTGCCAATCGTACCATCAATGGTAAGAAGTTTACCATATGCATTCGGTTCACCGACTTTGGCATACACACTCGTTCTGCTATACGCAATTCCTCGCGGGTAAGCATCTCCAAGATCTACCCGGTATATATTCTCTCCATCCGTATTGATCCACTGCATAAAGGAATGGCTGACATATCCGGTACTCATATTCATTGCATCATAATAGGAATCCGCCAGTGTCATATCAGACTCTTTGACTACAAAGGTACAATTAGCCTGATGGTGCAGTCCATCCGACGATTCCTTATACATCGTATGACAGGTATGGATATACAGCTTGCCACCTGTCTCTACCATGTTAAGGCTTCCTGCATTAAATGGTTCATATGTATTACTTCCGTAGATGGAACAGGCACCCACCCGGTTCCAGTTCTTGTCATACCGGATGACCCGAATCACCTCTGCATCGTCTTTTTCTTCTTTATTGTTCTGGCCAACCACTACATATTTACTGTCATTTCCTTCATAGTATCCACCAAATATCGGCAGTTCCATGGCAATCTCATTTTGCGACTGCAACTCATAATTCGAATTATAGACTTCCCTTATGAGCTTTTGATCAATATATTCCACCCGTTCATAATTACCATCTGCCAGCTGGGATAAATGTGCTTTTCTTGTGGAACCAAAATTCCGGTACACGCCCGCATGCATCGTATAGGAATTCATTCCAGTGGATTCCTTCAGCGTGTAGGCGGCTCCCTGATCCGAAATATCCGAACCCGTTACCGTAACGGTTATCGTATGCGATCTTCCAATCAACGGACAGGTAATCGTAATCTCCGTGGAACCTTCCTTCCATGCATTGAGGTTGCCATCTGCATCTACGGACACAATGCTACTGTCTGCACTCACATAGGTATAGTCCATCGTAAATGCGGTATCCGCTGTACAGATCATCTGCTGATAATCTCTCACTGTCATTGTCTCCGGTGCTTGTACCGTAAAGTCCGTTGGATACGTCCAGTCGATTGTCTCCACATAGACCTTCTCCCCGTCACGTTCTACGACCACACACTGATCTCCCATTATCGCAAAGGTATGTATCGGATATGCAGTCTTTGCTTCTAACTTCTTTGTCTTAGAAGCAATATCGTAAAGATCTAATTGCTTTTCCGATGTCCGGCTGACAAGTGTCTTACCATCATCACACAGACAACATCTGGTTCCGACGGTAGATAACTCATAATCCTCTATTCCATCATCGGTATGATAGACCGTGTCCCCGGTAGCAAGTGCTAACTTGACCACTGATGTATTCTTAATATTGATCGAAGTCGTTGACGTACTTCCGGAAATCAGATCAATGGATGTCGACTGTTCCGTGTAATCTTTATAATCATACTGATTGGAGTCTAGCAGCATCACGCATCCGTTAAACCCGGAATAGATTCCAAGATACCGGTCACTTAACATCTGAACCGGCTGAACATGTGTATAAAACGAACTCTGATAAAGCTGCGAGATATTCTTTTCTGTCACAGACAGCTTATTATTGGTAACATTTCCCGCCATCAGACAAGTCATATCATGATCATAACCCCAATATCTCCAATTATAGTTGCCGGAATAATAGAAGTTACCACTATGCGGATCAAATCCATAGAATCCATCACACCGACCTGTCAATGCGCACTGGTCTAATCTGTTTCCGTTAGAATCAAACAGATAAAGTCTGCCCTTCTTAGAATCGGCGGCAAAAACCCCTGCAATATAATATCTTCCCTGTGCATCTACACCAACCGCAAAATCCATGTACCCGCCATAGATCGAATGGAATGTCTGCTTCGATACCTCTCCTGTGTCAAAATCCACTTTATTTATAGTTACATAATTATCATACTTGTACGTTTCTTCATTTTCCGTGACCGGTGTGTCTAACATCCTCGTTGTTGAAGTAACAAAGTATGCTGCCTGATCGTCCACATAACAATTCTCTACTTTCTTAACAGCACTCTGATATACAGTCTTATAGGTCTGATTCTTCAGGTCATAGAACACAACCTCATAGGTACAATCCGCGAATATGGTATCGCTTGCCTTAATAAAATATATGCCGTTGCTCTTCTTATATTCATACCATTTCCTCCGTTATGTATCATTTCAACGCTATCTAGTATACTGCATTTTTTTCTGCAATTCTATTCCATATTACATAAAAGAATAAAAAAAATGCTCCGGACGCTGTCCGAAGCCATTAAAGGGGAAGATATATATATGAAAAGGTTACAAAAACGCAACCACCTGTCACCCTATATTCATACGATAGTGGGACAGCGGCTAGTCGATACTACAAAAAGGGGGGGAGAGGGAGTAGCACCGCCTTTCCGTGTCCCACGCTATAAGGGGGAGGGGAAATCGTTTCCATATGCATAAGATACTTTATTTTGGTTGTAATTTCTATCAATTTTATGTATAATTATATAACAATCCTGCATTTATTGCCGATTTCCGAGAAAATTTGGCATTTTTATCGGATTTTCAAGGTTTTTCAACACGGAATTTCCATTTGTATTCATGAGATTATACGCATATTATAAGGGGAGGTATCATTATGCCAGAATACGATATGATCATCAACGACAATCTATTAGAAACGGTTAATTACAATTCGCCAACCACGCCAATCAAGGCTTCATATGCCTATTTTTCTGACTTTCCAGGCGGTATAACGCCTTGCCATTGGCACCGAGAATTGGAGTGTATCGTCATGATCAAAGGATCTTTGGAATACTATGTGAACAATCACACATTCACTCTTCACGAAGGCGATGGTATTATCATCAATTCCAACCGGATGCACCTTTGTGGTCCCATTAATGCGAATAATCAGGACCGGATCCGCACCTACCAGATGGACGATCCCGACAATAGCAAATATATTGTATTATTACTTCACCCGGATACTTTACGTTTCAACCGGCGTATGGAAGAAAAGTATATCAATCCTTTTCTATATGACAGCAACACTGATGTTCTGTTTCTTAATCGTTCCGAAGAATGGCACACCGATGCCATCCAGACCATTACTGACATTTTCCATGCCGTCACAGAACAATCTACCTGCTTCGAACTGATTGCACAGAGCAAATTCTTCTATCTGTGGAGTCTGCTCTACGCAAATACAATTGGAGAACACGGCTGTGATCCAATCGAGACGGATCCAATGAATCCACTGAAAACAATGATCTCATTTATTCAGGATAATTATCAGGACAAAGTTACCCTGAATGATGTTGCAGAAGCCGGAATGATGTGCCAGTCCAAATGCTGCCGTCTCTTCCGTGAAACTGTCAAACAGTCACCGATCGAATTCTTACAGAATTACCGTATTCAAAAGGGAATTGATCTGCTAGAACATTCCAGCCTCAGTATTACAGAGATTGCATTGGAATGTGGATTCCATGGTGCCAGCTACTTTACGGAAACCTTTCGAAAGATCAACGGCATTACCCCGAAAGAATACCGAAAACAGATTGAACTTAGTGCTTAGCCCGAACGGCTTCCCACTCCTCATATCTTGACTGATATTGTTCATTTAACCAGGCAACCATCTGTTCCTTTCCTTCCACCGTGAAGGGAAAACGCATGGTTGTCTTTTGTTCATCCGGTGTCGCCTCATAACAATATGGCTCTGGCCAGATGATAACCAGAAACTCTGCATCCCCTTTCTTATCTGCCGGTGTCAATGCCACATCATCCATCGGATCTCTGGCAATCCGAAATCGCATTCCCCTGTGACTTCCGAAGTATGGCTGTGCATGTTCATACCATGTCAGACCATAAGAATCCTTATTTTCTATTTGGACAAATTTCTCTGCCATATTGTCATCTCTCCTCTATTACACCTTGCACAGGCACCGCCTGCACAATCATTATAGTTTCCAAAGCACTCCACATTTTCTCACTATACTTGTAATGCCCCTGCATCTGCTTTTTCTTACTAATCTTCCGGAAGATCTGGTATCAGTTCCACATACACCTGATCAAACTTTTCCCTAAGTTCTGCCCGGATCTCATTGCGCAATTGATGCAGAATTCTTGTATTCATCATATCATTATGACTGGTCAGATAAATCTCAACCCAGGTCTTTCGTCCCGTCTGGATCACATCCAGGAATTCAATATCATAATATACCCGATCCATATATTTCTCCGCAATCTGCCGGATCTCATTCATAATATGCTCGTCTGGTGCAAATAATACCAGATTCTTCAGGTTAATGATAATCATTTTGACCGGCTCGACCAATAACAGACATGCCATCACGATTGCAACAAGCGGATCAATATACGATGCCAGATGCGCCCACTCGGTCTTCTGCAATCCCATCTGAATAAAAAATGCGATTGACACGCCAAGACTTGATATAATATCCAGCTTCCAGATATAGATCTCTGCCTTAATCGTAAGGGATTCATACCTTCGGCTGAAATGACGCAGTAACAGATAGATAAACACACAGCCTGCCCATACACCAAGCTCAAACACAGCGATCATTCCTGCATCTACCTGTCGTCCGCCATGGAACATGATTGTAATATTATCCCAGATCAATTGTACCGTGATCACTAACAGCACACTATATTTGATCACAATAAATAAAGATTCCACCTGCGAAAAACCATATGGACGTTTCTCCGTTACCGGCTTATACAACAAAGGAACCAACACCAAAAAAGGACCGATCATGATCAGATCTGTCACATCGAAAATGCAGTCCATTAAAAGAGAATGAGAATGTGTTACATATGCCATAATCCCCTCTGCCAGCATAAATAAAATACTGCCGATGAAGGAAATATCCATGATCCGTTTCTCATTCTTCATCTTATTCTCGCTCTTCACGACTCTCTCCTCAAATCTATTCTCACTATACAGACAATCATCAAACCGATATATCCACAGCTTCCACATAATAACCTATTACTGGAGATTGATATGATATAATTCCATCTCCCGCCGGACATCATCCCGCAATTCTGGATTCGCCTTCAACAGCTCCCGGATGTCTTTCAGACCATCTAACCGCAATTGCTCATTATACGCGATCTGGTCACGCAATTTCTGTCTGCGCACATTTAACGAATGTTTGACTTCGACCATCTCTCTTGGATCGATCAATGCCAGTGACTGCTTCGTCCAGATATCCGGATCTTTGATGCCATGTGCATACAACAGTTTTGACAACGCTTCTGTATGTTCCCGCAGATCTCCGGTTGTCCGTTGATATTTCCGGATCTCATCCACCATGATCAGGTACTGGTCATACAAATACTCCAACTCCCGCAGACTATTCACATGGTACTTTTCATAGAGATATTCCAGCGTAGAGGTATTATTCACATACTTGATCTTCACCTTATTCATCAGGCTAATGGCACGATTCTCTCTCTTTTCGGACATCTTAAACTCATAAGACAGATTCCGGTATGTTACAACACAAAGTGCTGCCATACCTGCAATCACCAACAGGATCAACAATACCGGTAATACCAGATTATTCTTAGTCAGCACACCAACCACCGCAAGCGTAATGACTGCCAATACCGATATCGTTCCAAAAATGATCATAAAATTCTTAATCTTACTCTGCCGACTCTCAATTGATTCCTGAATATATTCCTGTGCGTTCTTCTCCCCTTCTAAATGGGTCATATCCCGCCGGATCGCCATATCCATATCCTCTAATTCTTTGAGCTGACCGAACACAGCAGTAAGATCTTTCTCCATCCCTTGAATCATCCGAAAATTCTCATCACTGATTCTGTCATCCGAATGTAGAAATTCTGTTGTCTCATTTTGCAAAAAAGCAATCTTCTTTGCCGTATCCGTAATTTCTTTACGGACATTCTGTGGCAATTCTTCGATCATCTGGATGTCCTCAAAATAGGAAGTTACCATATCATACTCTACTTTCAAGTCTTCCATCTGATAGGATGCTTCCACGATCTGGTCACATTTGTACGCAACATCGCCCTCCGGGGTCTGTTCCCCCTGCTCCTGTTGCTGTTTCTTCAAATAACTATCGATACTCTCATATTCAAATGTCTCTTCCGTTACTTCTACCTTTGTAAATAGACCTTTAACGGCATTTAACAAACCCATATGCTTTTCTCCTATACCGTCTGTTCACGGAATTCTTCTTTCAAATGTTCTAACACCGTATCCATTCTCTGGTTAAAATCGGTCAGATTATTCTTCTCATAATGATACATTGCCCGTTCCATGCGATGATAGATCGGCGAGCCCGTCACATCTTCTTCTGCGTCCTTGATTGCATCATAGATTGGCTGCACCATGCTCTCTGCATGATAATACTTTGCCATGACTTCGACATCCTCTCGATCTTTCATCGTTGCAAGAAGCAACAGGTATTCATACATCGTCCCGACATCCCCGGCTAACTCATATGCCTTGCGATATGACTCCATCGCATCCTCTAATTCAAAGTTATTCGCATACGCAATCCCCCGGTTATGGTAAATGGCAGCCAGCAATTTATCATTACCGATATCTGGATACTGATCCAATATCTCATCATAGATGGCAGCTGCCTTCAGATACTTATGATACCGCAGAAAACCATCTGCCTGTAACTTCCGATATTGTGGTGCAGAGAGTCCTTTCATTCGCTCTATCTGTAAAATGAATTCCTTAATCTCCGGTATCGTATAATATTCTTTGTATGTCAGAATTGCAGTCAGCAGATCCGTCAAATCTGTTGTATCTTTCTCTTTCAGATTCCGCAGACTTTCCGCAAGATCACTAAGATGCAGCTCCCGCTCAATCCAATTAAACATCGGCACTCCAATGTGTTCTTCGGAAATCAAAGCTATATTATTGTATATGTAATAGCATAATTCTTCGTATGAGAATACCTCTATCTTCGTATTTGGAAAAATATATGAAGTTGTAGCTGGCGTGGTCTCGCACAATATCACTCGTCCCATATCTGCATCCTTTCCCTATCTGTTCTACATCCCTGCCCGTCTTAATTATTCCACCTTTTTATTATGATTGTGTCATTCTCTACGATTCTATATGTCCAATCGAAAAATCTTTACGATAGATCTTATTTGTCGTTGGATAGATCTTGCCAAATCCTACATCCCGGATTACAATCGCTCCTACCCGTTCATCTGTAAGCTCCACTTCCAACGAGATCTTCGTCGTCTTCGGTGGTCGTTTCGGAAGCCCGTGAATCTCTATGATCTCCCGCTGCATCTCTTTCGATACTTTATCCTGATATAACATCTCAATCCGGTTCGTATCATCTAAGAACAATGTAACCTGCCCTTTCATGTTATACCATTCTCTTCCACCAATTGCGATCGGATAGAACTGATTCCTGCCTTCTAATTCTCCAACACAGACACCAATATCAAATGGAATACTGCCCTCTGTACATAACACGCAATCCCGGTCTGCTTCATACGCCCCGAACTTTGCATGATAACAGGCTCCCTTTGTATACAGATTCTGTCCCATAAATACACGCCGGCCATCACATAATACCTTCTGCGATTGCTCAATCCACATATCCGTAAACCCAACCCCTGTCAGGTATACCGTGGAGATATAAG
Organism: uncultured Lachnospiraceae bacterium; assembly: GCA_902762905.1. GTDB lineage: Bacteria > Bacillota > Clostridia > Lachnospirales > Lachnospiraceae > CAG-590. Next base: position 73,991 of record CACWQE010000004.1, read on the forward strand.
TTTCCCGCATTTTCTTCTTTGCAATCTCGGCAAACTTCTGATCTAACGACTCAATATCCTCAAACAACATCGCATATGGCAATTCTTCTTTGAGACTTTCCCGCCCTAAATAGAAGATTCTTGCATTGCCCTGATGCTTCTTATCAATCCGGTAATATTCCATTCCCTCCGGACCATACTCAAACATGGCAACGCTGTTTGTTCGAAGCTTCTCATCCTGATTCATGACATATTGAAAAAATGCATTCTCATGACTCATAATATAAAATGCATCCTCTGCAAGCCCTAGTTCTTTACATAGCTTCTGAAGCACCTGATAAACTTTCGGATGATACTCCTCTAATGTAATAGTAAGCCCCTTCAGTACATATTCCTCTGATCGTGACAGAAATTCCTCAATATGTGTCTTCAACATAATGAGCAACAATGCATCATAGGTATAGACTGCACCCTCTACTGCTATATGTTTATCGGAATCTATATTACCAACTATATCTTCTACAATCTCCCCATCCTGTTGAAACCGTACTGTGCTTACCTGATTGCCTACATACCATCGTTTCTCTTCTTTTGAATAAAACATGACATTCGGAAGCTGATATGTCTCCGCATTATTCAATTGATAAATGGAAGTTGGTTCGTCTTTTCCTTCCTCGAAATAACTCATTTGTACATTCTTGCGGCACAAATCCACCCCTAAGTAAATGTCCATCCTGCTTTATCCTTTCGTACTTTTGGTCCGGCCTTTATATGTCATCATACATTACTATCTGCTTTTGACCTCTGCATCATATTATAATTGTATTCGCACTACAAGTCAAAAGAAAAGTTCCCCGCCAGCGCAGTTGCTCTAGCGGGGAACCTGATTCATTCATTATTCATAAATATGTTTCTTTTTGGTCTTGTCCTTTGCCTGTTTCTTCTTCAAAGGATGCTTTGGATTCTTATCCATATCTGTCGCCTCTTTTCTCTCATATGGATACCATATTATCCTTCAATGGCAATGTAGTTCTTACCTTCGACTGCCTTATCGGCTTTCTTAGGAACCTTCAACTGTAAGATACCATTCTCGAACTTCGCAGAAATCTCATCTTGTGTGACATCCTCGCCAACATAGAAGCTTCTGCTCATGCTGCCTGCATAACGTTCCTTACGAATGTACTTACCGGTCTTCTTATCCTTCTCGTCCTTATCCAGACCCTTGGATGCAGAAATGGTAATATAGCCATCCTTCAACTCGGCTGTAACTTCATCTTTCTTGAAGCCAGGCAGATCAATATCAACCTCATACGCATCATCTGTCTCACGGACATCTGTCTTCATAAGGTTCTTTGCATGTTTGCCATACAACGGATTCTTAGCTGGGAACATTGATTTCTCAAATTCCTTCTCAAAATCCTTACCAAACGGGAAGTCATCCATCCAATCATCAAATAAACTTTCTCCAAAAATACTAGGTGTTAACATAAGTCATTACTCCTTTCCTTCTTGTAACAAGTGTCGGAAATATGGGATTCTTATGAATCCTCATAGGCACTTAGACTTTTGTATGATTAGCACTGTCAGAGAAACTGAAGTGTCAATTGTATGTGAAAGATTCGGTTCCAGGATTCTCTTTCTTAATCCCTTTCCTTATCTTTAACTATGTTATAGCACTCATTGTTAGCACTGTCAAGAGGTGAGTGCTAATTATTTTGTGAACTTTCTGTGACGGCTACAAGACATGCACCTGTCTGTATCTGATTCAATTATGTAGTTCCAAATGACTTTCTAAAAAAACAGGTAGTTCGAATGGATGAGCTGAAATCCCGTGAAATTGCTAGAGATGAATATTTTAAGTAGAAAATCAACTGGCCTTATACTTGTAATGATTGTGGTAAAGTTGAACCTAAAAAGCAATAGTTATCTGCAAATGCAGAACTTAAAGCACTTAAATATATTCTCTTTTCTAAAGAAAAAGCACTGAAAACCCGTAAGCATACGGTTTTCAATGTTTTTTCTTGTTGCGCCATATCAACTTTATTTTGATATTATAAATTGCTCAATCAATTTTTCAAAAATAGCGTTTTCCATTTTCCCCTTCAAAATTCTGATATTATCATAACGCCCCGCATTTTTTATAAACCACTCATGAACATCAGAATTCTGAATAAAATCTCTCTCATCTTCCTGCAACGTTTTAAGTATAGAGGAATACCAATTGTTTATTATTACTTGCTTTTGCTCAACAGTCAAATCAGCATATTCTATACAACCTCCAATACGAGAAAACATTGCCGGCCCAAGAGCTTTCTTAATTTCAGTCTCGCTTCCAAAATTGCACGTTAAAAGAAATACAGCCTGTCCAAGATCAACATCATAATTTGTATCTACATATCGTCCTTCATCAAACAGCTCATAAAAGGCATTATAAAATGCAGGATTAACTTTATCAAATTCGTCGATTAAAATTACATTCGACTCTCTCCCTACCATATCACGTGCAAAACTACTTTTAGAATGCTCTGCTCCAAAAACATAATTAAAAGCTTCTTCTGTCTGCATCATTGAAAACTGAATTCTGAGTAGATCACCGCCTAATGATTTACTAATGCTCTTTGCACTTTCTGTTTTTCCTACTCCTGATGGTCCATATAGCATAAGTACAACTGGTTTTCCATGTGTTCCTGTTGTCAATCTATACATTCCACTCAAAATTTGTTTTTTACATTTATCCTGTCCCAAGACATCATTATCAAGATTTTGATAAATTGTTTTTAATACAGTTCTTGTCAATTCAACATAGCTACTACCCTTATATTCTATATCCCCATCAAGTGCCGATTGTAATGATTCAAGAACTCGCCGCGGAGGATTCTGAACATAAAGAACGCCTATCTGATAATTCAAGGTTACAATATTCACAAAATTAGACAATACATGCGACAAAACAGAACCATAGTCATCTGCTCCAACAATGCAATTATCCACATATAAATTTTTTTGTAATGCTGCTTCCCCAACACCAGATTCATTAGGACGCAATCTAGCGTTATAATGCTGTATCAATTCCATAAAAGGTATCGTGGTTTCATCCTCTGGAAGATTATCTGCTAAATATTGTTCAAAATCTCTTTTTGATCCAGTAAAAACAACAACTCGGTCAATCAACTGCTTCCACCCCCGCAAGTAATACATCAAACACATCTAAAATTTTCTGTGAATCGGTATTGTCCTCTACTTCATTACTTCCTTCATATGATGGATTATCTTTTGGAATTATTGAAACATCCATCTCCAATTCCTTACTTACATCCAGCATATCAAGAGAAGTTCTACCTACTTTTATTGCATAAATGCTTAAATTCATTTTAAGCAGATCACTAATTGTATATCCGTTCTTAAACGAATTGATATTAAATCTCAAGATAACCTTGCTTTTGCCTTTTGTTCCTACAAATTCATAATATCCTTTGGCATTCTTCAAAGCATTTTCCAGCTTATCAATAGCAATATTGAATTCTCCAGCAGGAACAGATGAACCCGTTTTTAACATGGACAAATATGGAGACACCATAACCATATATGAAAGAGAATCTTTTTCTGCAGAAATTATGTAACCATCAAATCTTTTTATAGCACCTCTAGCCGTTTTTGACGCAGATTTTTTTGCAGAATCATCATCCACTATTTTCAGGAAATCTGTAAGAATGGTGTTCTTCATAATATTCTTTACCATTTTATTGCGATTTAAAGCCAATCCTGCTGAAATTTCTCCATTAGCAGATGCTTCCCATCCAACAAGTGCTTTGAATATTCCACCAATTCCACCTTTAGCAGCAGCACCTACTTCTTGCTTCTCATTTGCTTCACCTGATTTAAGCAATTCAGTTGTTGTTTCAAGGCTTCCACCTGCAACAATCTGAACATAGTCTGTAATCGAATCCTCATCGAAATAAACGATTTTACAAATCTTATTTGCCATATTATTCTACCCCCAATGCCTTAAACACCGCATCTTCCGCACTCTGATATGGAATCAGCTGAAATGCACTCATCAGATCAGCCGGAACACTTGCGAAATCAACAAATGAGGTACTCGGAATCAGTACCTTCTTTGCGCCACTGTCCAGGCACACTTGAAGCGTGTTTGCAAGTTCATCCACCTTTATCATTGTGCCACTAATTGTTATATCTCCCAACACTGCCAAGTTGCTGACAACAGGCTTTCCAAGGGCAATCGAACAAAGT
>CACWQE010000005.1 GCA_902762905.1 uncultured Lachnospiraceae bacterium
CGAGAAGATACTGGAATTAGCAGAGGAATCCTGCAAGATGACCCGGAATGCATCGGATCGACTTGATGTATTTTCGGATGTTATGAAAGCATCCTCCAAATGGGGAAACAATCCGGTTAAGCTGATGGATGGCATCACGGCAGAGACGGGTTCGAGGGCAATAAAAGCCTTGGAAACCGGCGGAGATTTCGGAAGAGAATCGAAGAGAGCCGTACAGGAACTGAAAGCAGTTGCGGGAGCGGAAGGTATTCATCTGAAGCCAAGTGTAAGCCGGAAGGTGGATGTGTTCAAGGACAGCTTCGTTAAGACGGAGAAGAAGGTTAAGAGTGGTAAAACAACCGACTTTTATGTAATGCCTAGTGGTGATGTTGTACCTGCAACTGGATATAGATATATGGATAGTAAATATGCTGAACAAACAATGGGAACAATGAGTGCACCAGGATCATATTTTGGATTCAAGAAATTTGAATCTGCAAGTGAGGCTCAGGATGCGTTCCAAATATCACCAGAATGGAGTAATTGTAAATTACGTGGAGAATTTGATACATTACAAGTTATTGATGAAATGTATGTTCCTAAGACATATGGTGATAAAGGACTAGGTTTAGAACCATTTACAAGATGTTATCCAGAATATGGAAAAGGAGGTTGTCAACAGTTTATATATAAGGGAAAGATACATTTTAAAAATGTTGACATAATAGATGATTGATTATGGACGAAAAAAAGTTAACTGAATACATAAGATACTTAGTTGATAAATATTTAGTTGAACGAGATGACTTAGTTGATTTAATTATGCAGGATACTGATAGTACAAAATATATTCTCTCGGAAATCAGTAAGTACAAAAAGAAAGATTATGATAAAGAAGATACTGATTTAATTAAAGATATTTCTTTTTTCTATTTGTAATTTGATATTGTAACAGGAATAGCCTATCATATGATAGATATGGTAAAACTACTGGAAAGTATTTAGCTCCTGCGGGTACACCTATGGAAATGAGAGCATTGCCATATGGTACAGATCTATTAAATTATCATAGATATGAAGTTGTAAAGCCATTTGAGGTTGAAAAATCAGTAATTGCTCCTGCATTTGATAATATTGGTCTTGGAATTCAATATCGTTCACCTGTAAGTGTTGATACACTATTGAAACGCGGAATTATAAAGAAGGTAGGAGGTGATTGATAATGAATGTTAAAGAACTTATTATAAAATTGGATGAAGAGAAAATTCCTCAGAGATGGTATTCAATAAATGGAAATTTATCATCTGATATATATGTTTTAAGACAAGTTTATGATTATTGGGAATTCTTTTATGTTGATGAGAGAGGTAATCAAAATAATGATTATAGACGATTTAAAAATGAGGAGGATGCATGTAATTATCTGTTAGAGCAATTGTTGCATCAAAAAAATATGAGCAATTCTTGACATGGGTGCATTATAATTGCCTATTTTAAAGAATGGTAGGTGAACTAGATGATATGTCCATATTGTGAACAAGGTAGAGTGATAAAGGCAAAGATTAAAAAGAATGGAAGAATAATTAATATTTGTGAAGAGTGTGATACTGTTTGGAAAGGAGAGATAGACTTATTAACAGGAATAAGTTTTGAGGCGTTTATAAAAAAACAAGGGTATGAAGGAAACTGGAATGAATTAGAAGTGGAAAATTAATTCAACTATGGTTATACTTTAGGACACCAATCCCCTTAATTAAAAAAGATGCTGTTTCCTGCCTTTTATTGATGTAAGTCAAGTGAATGCAGAAGCAGTATCTTTTTTAATTATCCAAAGGGAATGAAAGGATAAAACTGATATTTAGTTCCCCAAAGCTGATATAAATGTACTTTCTATATCAAATAGACTGATATCGATGCGAAAGGAAAACTGTTACAGGAACAGACCTATAGCTACAACGTATTTGGCGAAGTGATCGAGAAGCAGGTAACAGATCCGATGGATACTTCCCGTCTGGAAGTGGTTCAGATGGAATATAATGCGGCAAACCGCCTGACGAAGTATAACGGACAGGAAGTTCAGTATGACGCCAAGGGAAATATGATATACGGAACAATGCAGCACCTGACATATGACTGCCGGAACCGTCTGACAGAAGCCGGTGGTATCTCTTACGAGTATGATGCCGAGAATACAAGAACGGCATCCATATGTGGAAAGAAACGTACCGAATGAGAAAGAAATGAATACATGAGCGAATAGCAATTAGGATAAACTTATTATATTGTATATTTATTTTTAAAAGGATATACACTAATAGAGTGGCTTTTGGCAGGCGAAGGGACAACTTCGTCTGTTTTATTATTTTTTTTTGTATATGATCTATATACAAAAAAATAAGTTGAAAAAATGTCACGAAAATTATATAATAATCGTGACAAAGTAAAGGGGTGGTTTTTTGGCTAGAGGCATTTATACAGAAATAAAGAAGAGAATAGAGTTAGCTGAACCGGGAACGGTATTTTTAACTTCAGATTTTACGGATATTGCGACAACAACAACAGTTAGAAAATGTCTTGGAAGACAGGTTCAAGAGAAGAATATACGAAGGATAATGGATGGAGTGTATGAAAAACCAGTATATAGTAAATTTCTTAAAGAGTATATTCCTGCAAATCCCGATGCGATAGCATATGCTATTGCCAGAAGTTTTCGTTGGACCATTGCTCCGTGCGGAGATGTAGCATTAAATAAGCTGGGACTATCTACACAGGTTCCAGTTGTTTGGTCCTATATCAGTGACGGACCTTATAGAAAATTTTCGTGGGATAATATTACATTATCTTTTAAACACCGTGCAAATAGAGAAATTTCATTTATGTCTGAGACAACAACTTTGGTTGTTGAGGCATTAAAGACATTGGGGAAAGAGCGGATTGATGACAATATTATATTAAGTTTGAAAAACAGATTGCCTGAAGCGGAAAAGAAAAAAATGTTAGAGGAAGCAACGGGTGTAAGTGAATGGATATATGCAGCAATCAGAAAGGTGTGTGCTGAATAATGAAGAAAGTTGCTAAATTAGAGATAAAGGATAGAACAGAATTGTTCCAAGCTACTGCAATTTCGATGGGAATGCAACCCGATGTAATAGAGAAAGATTTTTGGGTGTGTTTTATGCTGGATCACCTATTTCATGATTGTAAGTATAAGGATGCATTTGTTTTCAAAGGTGGTACAAGTTTATCTAAATCGTACCATGTTATCGAAAGGTTTTCCGAGGATATAGATTTAATCTTGGACTGGAGAAAAATTATTAATGACGAGATAAATCCTTGGGATGAAAGGTCAAAAACTAAGCAGGATATATTCAATAAACAGATTAACGCCGAAGCAGCAAAATTTTATAAAGAGGAATTGGTTCCACAGTTGAATTTAGAAATGAAAGAAAAACTGGGAGACGGAGAATGGATTTCAGTTGATACAGAAGATGAGATGGTGGTTAATTTTTATTATCCGCAGATATTTGAAGCAAAGTATCTGCGTTCCTGCGTAAGATTGGAAATTGGCCCATTGGCAGAATGGATGCCATCCCATGTGACTACGATAACTTCGTTTGCGGCCGAAAAATATCCGAATATATTTTCACAAAAAGAAACAGCGGTTCTGACTATTGATGTTGAGAGAACTTTTTGGGAAAAACTTACCATATTACATAAAATTGCAAACTTCCCTGAAGGAAAAACATTGCCTGCAAGATATGCAAGACATTTATATGATGTCTATAATCTAGGCAATTCATGGGTAAAAGAGAGTGCATTTGATAGAAAAGAGCTGCTAGAAAAAGATGTTGCGTTTAAGCAAAAGTTTTATTATGCCAAAGGTGCTCATTATGAAACAGCAACTTTGAGCAGTATTGAACTTTTACCAAGAGAGGATGTTTTAAGTGCACTACAAGAAGATTATCAAGCGATGAGGAATATGATATATGGGAATATACCAGAGTTTGAAGAGATTCTTGAGTTCCTTGAAAAGTTGCAGGAGGAGATTCATGGGTTGGAATAGCTGTGTTAAGCTTGCAAACTATGTGCAAATTGTGATTTGAAAATATGAATGAATTTAAACAGATCACCAGACACCAACAAAGACACCCGTTAAGGTGTCTTTGTTAGTTCTCTTACTTTATTATATTATTTCCCTACATAGTAGGTACGATATATCTTATTATAATCTTTATCCATTCCGAAGAATGAGATCTTTTGCTTTTTCTTGAGGTTTTTCTTTAATGTAACAGAATGTGATTTCTTCACTTTTTTGATCTTGTATGTCTGACCTCGCGTTTTCATAGTTCCCTTCTTGATCGTAGGAGCGGAGAAGGTAAGAGGTTTGGTCTTGACCTTGTATTTTGTAACTGTGAATTTGACATATTTGTTAGCAGCATCATTGCCATCATATTGTATGCTGTAGATAGGATTATTCCGTAGTGTATTCTTCTTGACGGCAATCTTAGAAGACTGTCTTATCCAGATACCATAGGAATATCCGTCTACCGTATTCTTATTGATCTTGATATTCTTAGCGCCCATAATAAAGATTCCGGTTACGCATTTACTTTGGGAGGTAGAAGAATTTCGGGTAATGGTATTGTTACGGATCTTAATATTCTCATAAGGAACACCGGATAATGCATGGTGTGAACCGATTCCCCGTGGATAGTCTTCAATCGTACAATATTCAATGGTTATATTGCGGCAGGTTGTCTTATCAAGCGTGAATCCGGGGGTCCATTTGGTACTGCCACTTTTATAGCAGATATCTAACTGGATGGCTTCACTTGTGTATGAATTCTTGCCGAAGCGGAAACCACTGAAATCACAATTGCTGATTAGGCCATTCTGTACACCGGCAAACTCCAATGCATGGGAACCATGGCAGTTCTTAATTGTTGTATTTGTAATCTTAACATTGTCTGCATGACCGATATAGATAAGGTTCGTGGATTTGGTGGAACTATAGATGTTACCGCCATTCCAGGTTCCTCCTGTGACAGTAATGTTCTGTGACAACTTATATCCCTTATATCCGGTAGATTTGTGCTTGGCATCGCTATTTTTTAACATATTGTTGGATAAGCTGCTGTCGGAACGGTAAATAGTAGCATTTGCGTCTAAGTTCAGAGAAGTATTAGACTGTATGTATAATACATCACTGATGTAATAGGTTCCGGCTGGAACGGTAATAACGATGTTGACGCCATCCCGTGCCTGATCTAACGCTTTCTGTAACGCATGTGTGTCATCTTCATTGTCTGTACCAAAGGCACCAAAATCATTGACGTTGTAGTAATAGGTATTGCCGATGACACTATAAGCTCTGTCGACTTCCACTAAGCCTTTGATTGCTGCAAGAAGTGCCTCTTTGGCTGTCCGGATCTGGTCTCTGGTTGCATCACCGTCATTATATACGTGCTGTGCATCTGCTAAACATTTCTGAAAGACGGAATAAGTCTCCGGTGTATAGGTTGTATAGATATCCGGAGGATATTTGGCTGCATCATCAATCGCTTTCTTTAATGCAATCTTGGCTTCCTGTTTTCGAAAGGTGGATGGATCAAGTGCGGTGACTTTGTCGGTTAAAGTGATTACCTTTTCTAATTGTATGGCGATCTGAGCCAGAGTTTCTTTGATATAGGTAAGATTCTCTTCATCGGTGATCGTATAAGTATCGGCAGATTCCTGCAGTTTTTTGTCTTTGACCGCTTCATCATAACGGGAGATCAATTTAGAAGTTGCTTCATATAAGATATCTGCCTCGTTGATTGTATCTTTATATGGCTTGTAAGTAGCAGGTGTATATAATTTCTCGTTCTCTTCTGTGATGGAAGGACGTTTGACATCTGCGTGGGCTTTTAATTGTTCATTGGCATCATTTAACGTCGTAATATTATCTGCTAATGAGAAAGAATGGTATTTCTTTAAATTCTCAAATGATTCATTCTGATTGATCGCATCGATATTCGCCTGTTGTGCGGCAATGCCCTGCGACAGAGTCTCTAGGATCTTCCGGTCATCTTCGTCTAATTCCGCTGTAGTGTCACCGATATATTTACTTAACAAATTTGTTAAGGTTTCGGTGGAACCAACTGTAGAGGGATCGCCTGTTACTCCGTTTGTGAAGACAGTAGCTTCTTCATTTGCTTTTTTGGCAGCGGCTACCGTATATTTGTAAGTGGTATAATCGGAATAAAGCATGGTATAGGTCTCATCTAAAGCAGTATCTTCTGGAATCTCCTTCGCTTTCTCTTGAATTAGCTTATCTAATGTAGCGATAGAATCAAGCAAGTGCTGATTGGCGTCTTTCACTTTTTGAATCTGGCTGACGGCCGACTTTTCATTTTCCTCCGTTTGTTCCTGGCTTTTCGCTACAGGTGCTGCATATACAACCGGTGCCGGCGTTGTCGTTGCTAACAGGCTGAACAATACCGTATATAGGATTGCATTGCGAGCATATGTTGTAAATCGCATTATGTTATGCCTCCCTCTGTTTATGTATCAGGTAAATTCATATTTGTCATTTACCCTATTATATAACAGTATAACATTAAAGCGGTAATATGTAAAATTTGTGAAAGTAAAAAAGTGTTTATAATTTATTCGGAAATCCGGCAGAAAAGAGAGGGAATATAAGGCTATTGGTTGACATCATCCTAAAATCCGATATAATACTGTTAAGTTGGATAAATAGGCGAAAATATACCATAAGAGAAATAGAAGGAGAAGGACAAGATGAAACTAATTATACAGATACCATGCCTGAATGAAGCGGAGACTTTGGAGATTGCTTTGAATGATCTGCCAAAGCACATTGATGGAATTGATGAGATTGAATATCTTATTATTAATGACGGCAGTACGGATAATACGGTAGAGGTTGCTAAGAATTGGGGCGTGCAGCATATTGTAACATTTAAGAAGAACAAAGGACTTGCCAAAGGATTCATGGCAGGCTTGGATGGATGTCTTCGTGCAGGGGCAGATATCATTGTCAATACCGATGCAGATAATCAGTATTGTGGAGCAGATATCGAGAAGCTGGTTCGTCCAATCTTAGAGGGCAAGGCAGACATTGTGATCGGAGAACGTCCGATCGATCAGACGGAACATTTTTCACCACTTAAGAAGAAGTTACAGCATATCGGAAGCTGGACAGTACGTGTGGCATCCAAGTCGGATATCCCGGATGCACCAAGTGGATTCCGTGCATATAGCAGAGATGCAGCATTACGGTTGAATGTTACCAATCAGTATACGTATACATTAGAGACGATCATTCAGGCGGGACATGACAAGATTCCAATGGAATCTGTTCCAATCCGCACAAATCCGGAATTGCGTAAGTCCAGATTGTTCCACAGTATGTTTGGATATGTGAAGAAGTCGATGGTAACGATTGTTAGATCCTTTATGATGTATAAGCCGCTCCGGTTTTTTGGAGGCATTGGGGCTGTGATATTCTTGTTAGGATTCATTTTAGGAATCCGTTATCTGGTGTTCTTCTTTAGTGGCGGAGCATCCGGTCATGTACAATCTCTCATCTTAGCATCTACCTTGATGATGATGGGATGTATGACGGGAATTATCGGATTGCAGGCAGATATTATCTCTGCAAACCGTAAGATCTTAGAAGATGTGCAGTATCATGTACGCAAGATGGATTACGACAGTGAGAAGAAAGAACAGTAGGAGACAGAATCATGGATAAGCCAAGTGTATCAATTATTGTGCCACATTTTAATACCCCGGATTCCTTAGAACATCTGATTCAGAGTATTCCGATGCGGGAAGACTTTGAAGTGATCGTGGTGGATGATAATAGTACGAATGTGACGGTAGAACAGTTACAGGAACGATTGCAGAAGTATACATCCGTTGCGGTATACCGGAATGATTCCGGGATCAAGGGCGCAGGCGCAAGCCGTAATGTGGGACTTTCTCATGCTGCGGGAGAATGGCTTTTGTTTGCGGATGCAGACGATTTCTTTACCGGACAGTTTGAGGAGAAGGTAACAGCCTATCTTACCAGTGAGTATGATATGGTATATTTTCCTCCGACCAGTATGGATGTGGTGACGGGACAGCCGTCCTCGCGACATGTGATGTACAGTGAATTAGTACATGCCTATCACGATAAGGCAACGGAACGTAATCTGACGGAGATGAAATATCTGTTCTGTACGCCGTGGTCAAAGCTCATCCGAAGAAGTGTGTTTGAAAAGAATGGAATTCAATTTGATCCGGTTATGGTGTCTAACGATATTATGGCGATGACAAAGAGTGCCTATTATAGTCAGAAGGTAGGAACATGTGCTGACGTGATATATTGTGTCACGCGCGGAGGCAAGACGTTGACTTCTAAGAAGAATGATGCAAACTTTGATATGCGGATTGATGTGCTGATCAGACGTTATACCTTTTTGCGGGATCATTTAGAGAAGAAGCAGTTTAAGTATGCACATATTGACCGGTTAGCACTTGGTAAGTTAGTGGATGTTGTGATCGAGCATTGGGGGATTCGGAAGTTTTTTGAGATTCTCCACAGGTATCATAAGGCAGGCGTTCACTATTTTGATATTGGATTATTGAATCCGGTCACAGTATGGCATAAGGCAAAGATTGAACTTGCCTGGTGGGCGGATATTAAGAAACACCGTGCACCGGATGAAAGGAAATAGAGATGTTTGATTCATTAGAGCAGTTATTTGATGCAATTGCCGACGTGCAATATGTAGTACTCCGCAATTATGAAGAATTTCAGACAATGGGATTTCTACAGAATCACCCGGATATTGATTTCTTGTGCGAGAACCGGGAACAGATGGTGAAGCAGTTGCAGTTGAAGCCGCGAAGACGGAAAAATGATGGCATCCATTATTATGTAGAGATTGCAGGTAACCGGGTATCGGTAGATCTGCGAACGGTTGGAGATGGATATTTAGATGCAGATTGGGAGAAAGGAATCTTGCAACGCAGAGTGAATCATGACAATTATTACGTATTGCAGAGTGAAGATTACTTCTACTCGTTGCTTTATCATGTGATTGTTCAGAAACATGCAGTTGCAGAGGATTACAAGGTAAGGCTTGTGGCTATGAGCAAGAACTTAGGGATTCCATTTCGCATTGAGGATAAAGAACAGTGCTTAGACACTTATATGAGAAAACAGGGATATCATTATACGTATCCGGAATTTGCGGGAACGATCTTTCATATAGAGAATGTAGATGCTTCGTTAGTGGAACAGGCATTTGGTAAGAAAGTACGGCATGCCTTTTATCAGAAAGTACGCAGACTGCTCAGAAAGGATTAATGACATGGGTGAGAAGATTAGAGATATTCGACCGATTCATTTGATCGGCAATGAATTGATGGTAGAACTGAATGAGGGATACACCAAGAATCAGGGACGAGTGATCCATATACAGAATAAGAAGTTCCGGTATTTGTTGACAGAAAGTGATTATCATAAGGTAAGTTCGGATATTATGAGGGCAGCAGTGGAGTTGGATTATATCAAACAACACATTCCTGAGCCGGATTACAAGCTGACTCCAAAGGAGGAAGGAATGGCTTCGGATGTGACGGAGTTTACATTTCTTAAGACGCTTAATACGGAAGAGATCGATTATCGGATCTTAGAGCTAAGGGATCATTTTGCAACGATTCTGGTAAACCCTTCGGAATATAAGAGATTCCGTAAGCTGGCTAAGACCAAGAAGGTAAGATGTTTAGAGCATCCATTTGGCAGACGGCATGGATATATCTTCTTATATCAGATGAAGGAATTTGCAGTATATCAGGACGGCGGCTACTATTACGAAGTGATGTGTCAGCTTCCATGTAAGAGTCTGACACCGAAGATGTGGATGCCGTTAGATAAATGCGTTCAGCATGCTTTATGGGAGGCGAAGCGTATGGAGAATGGATATCCATATGTGGAGGATGAAGAAGCGTGGATCTATTATATGACCCGTTGTATTTTTACAAAGCATGCTTTTGAAGAGAGCGATGTGAAGAAGTTGCAGGCATTGGAAACAGTATTAGAACATGATACGTTACGGCAGAAGTTAGAACTGATTGTGTTCGGATTTGCGGATCGTTTGATCGCTCTTAGCAAAGACAGAAAGTATGCGGACATTATGACAGAGTATTTCTCTTATCGGGAATACTAAGAGGAGGCAGGTTATGAGTAATCCAGCGGTAACCAAGTTAGTCAGAGACCGGATTGGTCGTCTGAGTTTTTGGATGGATGATAATATAGGGGAATCGGTGCATATTCATTTGGCGGATTTTCGTATGGATATGACAGTAGAGGAGATATTTGCACTTTCAGAAGAATTGAAGGATACGATGAATAAGCTTGTGGATGTGGAAGGTTTTGACTGTGAGAAGATCGATCCGGTATTCCTTTCCCTGTTGCTTGCTAAGAGATTGAAACACCTGAAAGCAACAAAGATCGATCATGTGATGTTAGAGGATCTGCTTGTGAATCACAGAACCCGTTTGGGATTTTTGAAGTATCAGAAGTTGTCGGAATCCAGAGCGGTCAAGGCATTGCGGGGAGATTCGAGAGAAAATGACGGATACCGGAAATCTCATCATATCGGACAGACCAGCGGGCAGCGGTTAGATTCCATGAAGCAGAGCATTGAAGAACATGGATATCCGTATGATGGACAATATATTATTTTATATGAAGATCAGATGTTGATACGGGATGGACAGCATCGGGCATCCTGCCTGTATGTGGAACAGGGGAATATCGAGATTCCTGTACTGCGTCTTTATTTTGATGATCCAAGTGTATCAGCAATGGATCGGAGTTATCTGAAACAGTTTGCGGCAGGCATTCGTAAGATTGACAAGAATATGGTCATTCAGACAATTAAGAAGATGGTGAAAGGAATTCTGAAAGCGGGCAGGACAGTTCGCAGTAAGATATACTTAGCAACACATAAGAGTGCTTTGCACAAGATGGAACAGGTATATTTTCGGTAACAGGTGGATAGTGTAATGGTTAAGAAGTTATTAGATAAATACAAAGCAATTCCCATCACAGTGAAGGCATCCTTCTGGTTCCTGATCTGTGGATTTGTACAAAGGGGAATTTCCCTGATCACAACTCCGATCTTTTCGAGATTGCTCTCTACAAGTGAGTACGGTGATTTCAGTGTATATCAGACCTGGTATAATATCATTATCATTTTTGCCTCACTTAATCTGGCATCCGGTGTGTATATGCGGGGACTGGTTAAGTACGAAGAGGATCAGGAACGGTTTACCGGTTCGTTACAATGCCTGTATATGCTGACAACGGCAATCTGCTTTGGAATCTATATGTTGTTTCAGAACCGGTGGGATAAGTTCTTTGGGTTGGATTCCTCCTTTATCTATGCTATGTTCATTGATATTCTGGCAGCAACGGCATATCAGTTCTGGTCAACGAGACAGAGAGTGGACTTTAAGTACCGTAATCTGGTGATCATGACGGCACTCAATGCGGTGTTACGTCCGGCAGTCGGAGTGCTGATGATCTATATATTCCCGACTCACAAATTAGAGGCGCGAATCTATTCCATGGTAGCAGTGGATGCAATAACCTTCGGTTTCTTTTTCTTCAGCATTTTTACAAAGGGTGTGAAAGTATTCACAACGAAGTATTGGAAATATGCTTTGGCATTTAATCTGCCATTGGTCCCACATTATCTTTCACAGATTGTATTGAATCAGTCGGACCGTGTTATGATCAAGTCGATGCAGGGATCGGATGTAGCGGGTATCTATTCACTTGCGTATTCGGTGGCATCGATTATGACAATCGTGAATACCGCAGTGATCAACACGTTGACACCTTGGATGTATAAGAAGATGAAGAAAGAAGAATACGCAGAGATTGGAAGAAACAGTATTCCCATTCTTATATTGATTGCATTTGCTAATTTCTGTCTGGTAGCATTGGCACCGGAAGCGGTAGCGATCATGGCACCGAAGTCATATTATGATGCTATCTGGGTCATTCCGCCGGTGGCAGCGGGAACTTTCTTTATCTTTATGTATAGTCTGTTCTCACGGTTTGAGTTCTATTTTGAACGTACCAAGTTTATGATGATCGCATCGGTGGCAGGTGCGTGTATGAATGTATTGCTTAATTATATATTCATTCCGATCTATGGATATTATGCAGCGGGCTATACGACGCTGGTGTGTTATATGTTATACTGCATTGGACATTATCTGCTGATGCGGAGAATCAACAAGACATTGATGCACAATACAAGAGTATACAATGTGAAAGTTATATTTGGTATTTCGGCAGTCTTTTTGGTGGGCTGTGCGGTTATGATGAGCCTGTATACCCATATGTTTATTAGATGGGGAGTATTGCTTGTCGTATGTGCATATTTTGTATGGAAGAGAGAGAAGTTCATTTCGCTGCTTAAGATGATGAAGGCAGAGAAGAAAGGGAAGAAAGCATGAGTGAGATCCAGGTTACGGTAGTCATGCCGGCATATAATTGTGAACGTTATATTGAGACAGCAATTACTTCCGTATTGCGGCAGCGTGTTCCCCTTGAATTGATCATAGTGGAGGATCATTCGACGGACGGTACAGCAGGTGTGATCCGTAAGTTCGAGTCGGATGAACGGGTAATTTATATTCATAATGAGATCAATGCCGGCGTTTCGGAAAGCCGTAACATTGGAATCCGAATGGCAAAGGGCAGGTACATTGCATTTTTGGATGCCGATGATTACTGGACGGATGACAAGTTAGAACGTCAGGTTGCACTGATGGAAGAGAAACAGGCGGTTCTTTCCTCGACGGCCAGAGAACTGATGGATGAGGATGGTCAGCTTTCAGGGAAGATCATTCCGGTTCCTGGGCAACTGTCATATAAGGATCTGTTAAAGAGCAATCGGATCAATACTTCCGGTGCCATGATCCGTACAGAGGTTGCGAATGAGTTTCTGATGGGACAGGATCATTTACATGAGGATTATATCTTGTGGCTGAAAGTACTTAAGAAATATGGAGTGGCATATGGATTGAATGAACCAATGCTGAAGTACCGGGTGATGAAGCAGTCTAAGTCGGGAGATAAGCTGAAATCAGCGAAGATGACGTGGGGCGTATACCGGTATATGGGGCTTAATTGTCTGCAATGCTTGTATTATTTCGTGCAATATGCAATCGCAGGCGTGATCAAATATCATTAAATTAGGTCTGGGTTCACAAATTCTTAAGAAAACGTATATTGTAAAATAACGGTTAAAGTGTTATAATTTTGCTAGTTTTGTAGTAAATGAGAAGATAGAAACATAGTTTGTAACAGAGATAAAGTAGCAAAGAGGTAAGGAATATCAGAATAGAAGGAGGACACTCTATGTGTGGAATAGTTGGATATGTCGGTAAAGAACAGGCAGCACCGATTCTGTTAGATGGACTGGCGAAGCTTGAGTACAGAGGATATGATTCAGCCGGAATTGCAGTCTATGATGGCAATGAGATAGAGATTGTCAAGGCAAAAGGAAGATTACAGGCATTGCGTGATCTGACAGGAGATGGAAGGAATCTGATTGGAACAGTTGGTATTGGACATACAAGATGGGCAACTCACGGAGAACCATCCGTTACGAATGCACATCCACATTTTAATGAGAAGAAGACAATTGCGGTAGTACATAATGGTATTATCGAGAATTTCCAACCATTGAAGGAGAAGATGATCTCGAAAGGGTATCATTTTGTATCTGACACAGATACGGAAGTGGTAGCTCACCTATTGGATTATTATTATGATGGCAACCCGATCCGCGCCATTGAGAAAGTAATGCACCGGGTACAGGGATCTTATGCATTCGGAATTTTATTTAAGGACTTTCCGGATAAGATGTATGCGGTAAGAAAGGATTCTCCACTTGTAGTAGGAACTTCTGCAGATGGTAATTTTATTGCATCGGATGTACCGGCGCTTCTTAAGTATACGAGAGAGGTGTATTTCATAGAGAATCGGGAGATCTGTGAGCTTTCTGAGAATGGAATTAATTTCTATAATGAGGATTTAGAGCCAATCCAGAAAGAGACAAAGACGATTGAATGGGATATTGAAGCGGCTGAGAAGGGCGGATATGAGCATTTCATGTTAAAAGAGATCTACGAACAGCCCAAGGCAGTATTAGATACGATCAGTCCGAGAATCAAAGATGATAAGATTGTAATTGATGAGCTTAATATGACAGAGGATGAGATCAAGAATCTTCGCCGTATCTATATTGTAGGTTGTGGTTCTGCTTATCATGTTGGCGTAACAGGACGCTACATTATTGAGAAGTTGACAAGAATACCGGTGGAAGTTGATATTGCATCCGAATTCCGGTATCGTGATCCGATCATTGAGCCGGATTCGATGACGATCATTATCAGTCAGTCTGGCGAGACTGCGGATTCGCTTGCGGCACTTCGGAAAGCACAGGAATTAGGTTCGAAAGTGCTTGGTATTGTGAATGTGGTTGGTTCAACTATTGCCAGAGAGGCAGATAATGTCTTATATACCTGGGCAGGGCCGGAGATTTCGGTTGCAACGACCAAAGCCTATAGTACACAGCTTTCCGCATTATATCTGCTTGCTATGTTATTTGGTAAGACGAGAGAGACCATCTCGGATGAAGAGTATGCAGATATGCTTAAGGAGTTAAAGAGTCTGCCGGATAAGATTTCGGAGATTTTAGGGGATAAAGAGAGAATTCAATGGTTTGCCAGCAAATATGCGAATGCAAAGGATGTCTTTTTCTTAGGACGTGGTATTGATTATGCCACCTCACTAGAGGGATCACTCAAATTAAAAGAGATTTCCTATATACATTCAGAGGCATATGCTGCCGGAGAGTTAAAGCATGGAACCATTTCTTTGATCGAGGATGGAACTTTGACGGTAGCGGTAGTTACACAGCCAGACCTGTATGAGAAGATGATCAGTAATATTGTAGAGGTAAGAACCAGAGGTGGTTATATCTTTACGTTGACGAACAAGGGTAATTGTGTCATGGAAGATACATCAGACTTTACTGTATACATTCCTAAGACACATCCGTGCTTTGCACCATCGCTTGCAGTAATTCCGTTACAGTTGTTTGGATATTATGTATCGGTTGCTAAGGGATTAGATGTTGATAAGCCAAGAAACCTTGCAAAGTCTGTTACAGTAGAGTAGTTTCTGATAGGGAACGTATTAGGAGGATTTAGTTTCATGAGTAAGAAGAGAAAGAAGAGCAAGAATAAGAAGTTAGGACTGATTCTTGTAGCTGAGGTACTTGTATTTGTTGGATTGTTAGTAGGTTATGGATGGTATTATGTGAATCATTCATTAGACTTGGTGGCAAAGGATACCACAAGTAAAGACGAGATTGATGTCAGTGATGCCGTTACAGATACGATGAAGGAGAAATATCGCACGATTGCATTGTTTGGATTGGATGCAAGAACGAGTGATGATATGACCAAAGAAGGAGTAGCACATAGTGATGCCGTTATGATCGCATGTATCAATAATGATACTCATGAAGTGAAGATTGCATCGGTATATCGTGACTGTTTCTTAGAGATGGCGCGTTCCACACCGTCTACCCAGAAATATACACATGCATACTTCTTAGGTGGTCCGACTTGTGCAGTAGAGACATTGAATAAGAACTTAGACTTGAATATTAAGGATTATGTTTCTGTTAACTTTGAGGCACTTGCCAGAGCAATTGATGCGTTAGGTGGTGTTACGATCAATGTCAAAGAGAAAGAACTTAACAACCTGAATAAGAACTTGCAGGAGCAGGTCCAGGTAACCGGTATTCAGTCAGAAGGTGTATGGTCTGCCGGAGAACAGACATTGAATGGTACACAGGCAACTGCTTACGCCAGAATCCGTAAGGTTGGTAACGGAGATTTTGAGAGAACACAGAGACAGCGTGCAGTTATTGCAGCTATGGTGAAGAAAGCGAAAGAATCTGATCTTTCTACTTTGAACAAAGTGATTCAGGAAGTGTTCCCGTTGGTAGCAACGAATATGTCAAATAAAGAGATCATGGATCTTGCGGCAAATGTTTTTGACTATGAATTAGGTGATAATATTGGTTTCCCTCTTTCGAATGAGACTCCGACATTAGGGTCAAAGGGTAGTGTTGTTGTACCAGCTGATCTGCTTAGTAATGTGAAGAATCTTCACGAGTTCTTATATCCGGAAGATACAGAGTATTCTCCTTCTTCAGAAGTGCAGAGAATCAGTGCAGCAATTACGAATGAGACGGGAATTGGTGATGAATTCACAGATGATAAGAAGACGGAAGCACCAACTTCAACAAACTCTGATAACTAAATGAAATAGACAACGAAGAATAGAGGTTGTCCCATTAAGATCTGGTGTTATGTATAATATGTAATTCATGATGTTTCTTAATGTGACAGCCTCTTTGTATATTATTAGGTGAAGTGGCAAGACAGTAACAGGAGGGATAGTTTATGAGAAAAATTCATTTATTGGTATTAACGTGCAGTATGCTTGTTGTAGCGGGTATGAACGTGGGTGTCATTACTATACAGGCCGAGGAGTATAGTGCAGAGATGACAGCGGGACAGAATTCGGCAGAGGAAAAACAGGAAGAAGAGAAGCAGGAGATACCGATAGAACAGATCACAATACAGGGGGAGAAGACGTTATATATACGTTCTGTAAATGGCAAGGTACAGTATCCACAGACAGATCTGAAAGCGGTATTTACACCTGAGAATGCAACGATCAAGCAGATCAAGACCTGGACAAGCAGCAATAAGGCAGTAGCGTGGGTAGATATCAATGGAAGGGTAGAGGCAAGGTCTGCAGGACAGGCGGTGATTACTGCCGTATCTGCAAATGGTGTGCAGGGAAGTATTACAATACAGGTGTTATATGATGGCGTAATCTACCGGGACGGGCAAAAAGAAGTATACTATGAGAATGGTGCATTGGTTGTGAATCGCTTCTATGTTATCAATGGACAGACTTGTTATTTGGGGACAGATGGAACTAAATCGACGGGATGGCAGACTATTGCCGGAAAGCGTTATTACTTCAATGAGAATGGGGTCATGTTGACGGGATGGCAGACCATTGCGGGGCAGCAGTTCTATTTCAATGGAGATGGAGTGATGCTGACTGGTTTACAACAGATTCAGGGACAGACGTATTATTTTAATGAGAACGGAGTGATGCTAACCGGTTGGCAGACAATTGGAGGACAACAGTATTGTTTTAATGAGAAAGGTGTGATGTTGACGATTGGCTGGATCACAGTAGATGGCAAACACTATTATTTCAATGAAAAAGGGGTTATGGTAACCGGTTGGCAGACGATTGCACAGAGACGGTATTACTTTACGCAGCAGGGCGTTATGGTGACTGGCTGGATTACAGTAGATGGTAAGACCTATTATTTTAATCAGGAGGGAGCCTTGCTTGCCGGAGGATGGCTTACGGTAGATGGTAAGCTCTATTATCTGAATTCAGACGGACAATATGTAACCGGCTGGCAGAAGATAGCCGGTAAGACCTACTATTTCAATAAGAAAGGGATTGTGACTACAGGGTGGAAGACAATTCAGAAGAAACGTTACTATTTTGGAAAGAAAGGTGTAATGACTAAGGGGTTCAAGAAGATTAGTGGAAACACATATTATTTTGATAAAAAAGGTGTTATGTCAACCGGATGGTGCAAGGTTAAGAAAAAGACTTATTATATGAATGAGAAAGGCGTTATGGCTACGGGATGGAGAACGATAGAAGGCAGACATTATTACTTTAACAAAAAAGGAGTCATGTTGACCGGATTGCAGACAATTCATGGGATATCCTATTATTTCTTCCCAGATGGGCATTTAGCATCTTAATAGGAGCAATGCCGTTAGCGTAAAAGGGAATCGAGTGGGAGGCAGGAAGATTATGAAACAAAATAAGCCGATAAGAAGATTAGCTGTTATTTGGGGAATGTTGCTATTATGTGTGATATTAGTACAGGGAAATGTCCATGCAAAGGGTGTATCAGATTATGGGACGCTTCAAGTATCAGGAACGCATCTGGTAAGCAGTAAGACGGGCGAACCAGTTATGCTTCGAGGAGTCAGTACCCATGGAATTAATTGGGATGTGGGATATCCGTATATATCAAAGGAGGCATTTCAGACGTTGCGGGATCGGTATGCGGTGAATGTAGTGCGTCTTGCTATGTACACAACGGAATACTATGGTTATTGTGACAAAGCCGGGGCAGCGGAGAGTCAGAGTGTGGTACAGACTACCTTGAAACAGCGGATTGATACAGGAGTAAAGGCAGCAACAGAACTTGGAATGTATGTGATCATTGACTGGCATGTGTTAAATGATCAGAATCCTCAAAAGTATCAGGATCAGGCAAAAGCATTTTTTAAGGAAATGTCAGAAAAGTACGCTGGACAGAATAATGTACTATATGAGATCTGTAATGAACCGAATGGTGGAACGAGTTGGGATGACATCAGAAGTTATGCACAGCAAATAATTCCAACAATCCGGTCCAATGATCCGGATGCTGTTGTGATCGTTGGTACACCAACCTGGTCGCAGGATGTTGATGTTGCAGCGGATAAACCGTTAGAGTATAACAATATATTATATGCATTTCATTTCTATGCAGCTACGCACAAAGACAGTTATCGTGAGAAGGTCAAGACGGCAATATCAAAAGGGCTTCCGGTGTTTGTTTCTGAATTTGGAGTGTCGGAAGCAAGTGGTAATGGTAACTTAGATACGCAAGAAGCGAAGCAGTGGTTAGACTTATTAGATGCGAATGGAATTGGGTATGTTGCATGGAGTCTGAGCAACAAAGCAGAGACAGCTTCCCTGCTAAAAGCAGGAACTTCTAAGACCAGTGGATGGACGAAGAAGGATCTGTCTGCGGCGGGACAATGGATCTTATCACAGTATCCGGTTCGAAGTGGGGAAGGAACAACCAGTATGCTTTCCAAAGTAACAGGCTTGAAAGTGCAGCGTAAGTCAGCAGGAAAGATGAAGGTGCAATTTAGTTCTGTTTCTGGTGCTGACGGATACCAGGTTGTATATAGTACGAACAAAAACTTCCGTAAAGCAAAGAAGAAGATTCTACACAACAAAAAGAAGATTCTATCGGGATTGCGTTCTGGTAAAGTGTATTATGTGAAAGTACGTGCATTCCAGAAACAGAACGGTGCCCGGACATATGGAGCATATAGTGGAGCGAAAAAGATAAGAGTGAAATGATCAAAGACTTGCATTGTCAGAAATTTGGTAATATAATATCAAGTTGTGATAAGTAAGAAGTGAAATATATAGAATGGAGACAGAGAGATGAGAAGATTACCAAACAAAAGTCAGCTTATGATGGCATTGGTTTTGGGAGGCGTATTGCTTACCGGAACATCAGCATATGCAACAACAGTAGTACCTTCCCAGCCAGAGAATGCCACGACAGAAACAGTTACAGCAGTTCAGCCTGCGACAGATGCCAATGGTGCGGTTGTGAATGGATGGGATACAACGAAGAAGAGTTATTATAGAGATGGAGTCAAAGTAAAAGGATTCAACTGGATTGATGACAGTATGTATTACTTTGATCAAAAAGGCGATCTGTATACGAAGACAGGATTGCAGGAGATTAATGGATCTACATATTGTATACAGAATGATTATTCAATTGCGACCGGGGTGTGCAAGGTAGATGGTGATGCGTATTACTTTGATACAGAGACCGGTGTTATGGCAGAAGAGACAGGCCTTGTGAAGATTAATGGTAATTATTATAACTTTGACGAGGATTCTGTATTGCAGAGCGGCTGGTACCGGGATAGTAAGAATAAAAGATATTACTTTAGTACAGAGACATACGCAGCTTTAACAGGCTGGAATTATGTAGGGAAATATAAGTTTTATTTCAAGAAGAACGGACAGTTAGTACAGGATGTACGTAACAAATTAACAAAGAAACAGAAATCATCTTATTATATCCGGGTGAATCGAAAGGGCAGTTGTGTAACAGTATATGCGAAGGATTATACAGCAGATGGGGATGATAATGGATATACCGTTCCGGTTATTGCATTTGTATGTTCTGCCGGTGATCATACACCGAAGGGTAACTTTAAGATCAAAGATAAGTTACGTTGGCATGAATTAGATGGACCGTCCTGGGGACAGTGGTGTGAGCATTTGACAACAGATATCCTATTCCATTCGGTATATTATGACAGAGAGAGAGATAACAAGTCATTAAATGTCAAAGCGTATAATAAGCTTGGTACGGTTGCGTCTCATGGATGTATCCGGTTAAGAGCCGGAGATGCTAAGTGGATCTATGATAATTGTGATATTGGTACCAAGGTAACCATTTATGATAATAAGAAAGTCCCGGGACCATTTGATCAGCCAAAGGCGCAGAAGTTAAGTGCAGGTCATACCTGGGATCCGACAGATCCAGCTTTTAAGGGAAAGTAATCATATAAAGTAAACAGATGACGGTTGCTGATATAAGGTGACCGTCATTTTTACTATATAAAAGATGTTTTTGTATAGTGTATTACGTATAAGAATTGTGTGTATAAGTATAAAATGGATGTGTAATTTAACAGTTGATTACACAAAACATATATGAAACGAACAATTGTCTAATAATTAGACAATTGTTCGTTTTTTTACTATTTACAAAATTAAGAAATGATTGTAATATAACATCAGTTGAAAGACAATGGTACATATTAATAATATATAAGTTATATTGCAATAACGTACCGTGTGATAATAATATTTGAGTTATGATGTTGGAAAGGAAGAAAGCGATGGAACAACGATTTGATGAAGCGACTAAGCGGGAAACCGGTCTTTACCATTCTGAATTTGAGCATGACAATTGCGGTATTGGTGCAGTTGTGAATATCAAAGGTAAGAAGAGCCATGCGACAGTCAACAATGCGTTACAGATTGTTGAGAAGTTAGAGCACAGAGCAGGTAAGGATGCTGAGGGAAAGACAGGAGACGGTGTTGGTATTCTTTTGCAGATTTCACACAAGTTCTTCCGTAAGGCAGTTGCCTCTTTGGGAGTAGATCTTGGAGAAGAAAGAGATTATGGTATTGGTATGTTTTTCTTCCCACAGGATGAATTGAAGCGTAATCAGGCAAAGAAGATGTTTGAGGTTATTGTAGAGAAGGAAGGAATGGAGTTCCTTTGCTGGAGAGAGGTTCCTACAAAGCCGGAGATATTAGGAAAGAAAGCAGTAGATGTGATGCCTTGTATTATGCAGGCATTTGTGAAACGACCGGAAGATGTAGAGAAAGGTCTTGACTTTGACCGGAAGTTATATATTGTAAGACGGGTATTTGAACAGTCCAATGATGATTCTTATGTCGTTTCTCTATCGTCAAGAACAATTGTATACAAAGGTATGTTCTTAGTGCACGAGCTTC
This sequence comes from uncultured Lachnospiraceae bacterium, assembly GCA_902762905.1. Lineage (GTDB taxonomy): Bacteria > Bacillota > Clostridia > Lachnospirales > Lachnospiraceae > CAG-590. Next base: position 21,527 of record CACWQE010000005.1, read on the forward strand.
GTCTTTTCTTTGAGGATCTGCATAATGAAGATTATGAGTCAGCAATTGCATTGGTGCATTCCAGATTCTCAACGAATACGACACCAAGCTGGCTGCGGGCGCATCCATATCGCTATCTGGTACATAATGGTGAGATCAATACAATCCGTGGTAATGCAGATAAGATGCATGCCAGAGAAGAATCTATGGAATCTGAGCATTTCCGTGGTGAGATGCATAAGCTCACTCCTGTGGTTGATCCGGATGGTTCCGATTCGGCAAGACTTGATAATACATTGGAATTTTTGATGATGAGCGGTATGCCGCTTCCTTTGGCTGTTATGATTACAATTCCAGAGCCATGGGAGAATAACCGTTATATGTCACAGAAGAAGAAAGATTTCTATCAATATTATGCAACTATGATGGAGCCTTGGGATGGACCGGCATCTATCCTGTTTACGGATGGTGATATTATGGGAGCTGTATTAGACCGTAACGGTCTGCGTCCTTCCCGTTATATGATCACTGATGATGACAATCTGATCCTTTCTTCTGAAGTAGGTGTTTTAGATATTGATCCAAGTCATATCGTGATTAAGGAACGTCTGCATCCTGGTAAAATGTTATTGGTAGATACCGTAGAAGGTAAATTAATATCAGATGAAGAATTGAAAGAGAAATATGCGAGTGCACAGCCGTATGGTGAATGGTTAGATTCCAATCTGGTGTATCTCAAAGATCTGAAGATTCCGAATAAGAAGGTAGAAGAACATTCGAAGGAAGAGCGTGCAAAGCTACAGCGTGCCTTTGGTTATACATATGAAGATCTGAATACAATCCTTCCAATGGCGCAGAATGGAACAGAAGCCATTCAGGCGATGGGTACCGATACTCCGTTAGCGGTTCTTTCCGATAAGAAACAGCCATTATTTAATTACTTTAAGCAATTATTTGCACAGGTAACCAACCCGCCGATCGATGCAATAAGAGAGGAAGTAGTTACGTCTACTTCTGTTTATCTTGGAGCTGGTGGTAACCTGTTAGAGGAGACACCGGAGAATTGCCGAATGCTTAAGATCATGGACCCAATTCTTACCAATCTTGATCTTTTGAAGATCCGTAATATGGATGTAGAAGGGTTGAAGGTAGGAGAAGTTCCAATTACTTATTATAAGAATACTTCTTTAGAGAAGGCAATTGACCGGTTGTTTGTCGAGGCCGACCGGTTATATCGGGACGGTGTGAATATCCTGATCCTGACCGATCGTGGTGTGGATGAGAACCATGTTGCGATTCCGTCACTATTAGCAGTATCTGCTATGTCACAGCACCTTGTACGGACAAAGAAGAAGACTTCCGTGGCGTTGATCTTAGAGAGTGCAGAACCAAGATGTGTGCATCATTTTGCAACATTGTTAGGCTATGGTGCATCTGCAATCAATCCTTACCTGGCACAGGAGTCTATTCATGAATTGATTGAGACAAACCGGTTAGATAAAGATTATTATGCAGCGGTGAATGATTACAATTCAGCAATCATTCACGGCATTGTCAAGATTGCATCGAAGATGGGTATCTCTACCATCCAGTCTTACCAGAGTTCGCAGATTTTTGAAGCAATTGGTATTAATAAGTCAGTAGTTGACCGCTACTTTACGAATACAGTAAGCAGGGTAGAAGGCATTGATATCAAAGATATTGAGAAGCAGGTAGATGAATTACACTCTGCAGCATTTGATCCATTAGGATTGGATATGAACTTGTCGTTAGAGTCCAGCGGAAGTCATAAATTCCGAAGTGGCAAGGAAGAACATCTGTACAATCCACAGACGATCCATCTGTTACAGCAGGCGACCAGAGTCGGCGATTACAATATGTTCAAGCAGTATTCAAAACTGTTAAATGAAGAGATGGAACCGGTCAATCTGCGTGGATTGATGGAGTTTAATTATCCAGAGAAGGGTGTTCCAATCGAGGAAGTAGAACCGGCGGATTCTATTGTGAAGCGATTTAAGACGGGTGCAATGTCATACGGTTCTATCTCACAGGAAGCACATGAGACATTAGCGATTGCTATGAATATGCTAGGCGGTAAGTCTAATTCCGGTGAAGGTGGCGAGGACTTAGAACGTCTGACAGTTGGTGCAGATGGCAAGAATCGTTGTTCTGCTATCAAGCAGGTAGCATCTGGCCGTTTCGGTGTTACGAGTAAATATCTGACCAGTGCCAAGGAGATTCAGATCAAGATGGCACAGGGAGCAAAGCCTGGTGAGGGTGGACATTTACCGGGAGGTAAAGTATATCCATGGATTGCCAAGACCAGACATTCAACGCCGGGCGTAGGGTTGATCTCACCACCACCTCATCACGATATCTATTCGATTGAGGATCTGGCACAGTTGATCTATGATTGTAAGAATGCGAATACCGATGCACGAATTTCTGTAAAATTGGTATCAGAGGCCGGAATTGGTACGGTCGCTGCTGGTGTTGCCAAAGCAGGGGCACAGGTTATCTTAGTATCTGGTTATGATGGTGGTACTGGTGCTGCACCGGGGAACTCTATCTATAATGCGGGACTTCCTTGGGAGCTTGGACTTGCTGAGACACATCAGACATTGATCATGAATGACCTTCGTAATAAGGTTATCTTGGAGACAGATGGTAAGCTGATGACTGGTCGTGATGTTGCGATCGCAGCTATGCTTGGTGCAGAGGAATTCGGTTTTGCAACCGCACCGTTAGTGACGATGGGCTGTGTTATGATGAGAGTATGTAACTTAGATACCTGTCCGGTTGGTATTGCAACACAGAATCCAGAGCTTCGGAAGCGTTTCAAAGGAAAGCCGGAATATGTTGTGAACTTCATGGTATTCATTGCGGAAGAACTGAGAGAATATATGGCACGGCTTGGTGTTCGTACGGTAGATGAGTTAGTGGGACGTACGGATCTGTTAAAGGCAGGACCGGAGGCTGCTAAGAAGAAGGTAGATCTGTCAGCAATCCTGAATAATCCATATGCAGACAGCCCGCAGAATCACATTGTATATAATAAGAAGAATGTATATGATTTTGAATTGGCGAATACGGTGGATGAGAAGATTCTGCTTAAGACATTTAAGGATGCGCTTGCTAAGGGACAGAAGAAGAGTGTAGAGATTGATGTGAAGAATACAGATCGTTCGGTTGGTACGATCTTTGGTTCTGAGATCACAAAGAAATATTATAATACATTGGAAGAGGATACCTTTACTGTAAAATGTAATGGTTCCGGTGGACAGAGCTTTGGTGCCTTTATTCCAAAGGGTCTGACACTTGAGCTGGTCGGTGATAGCAATGACTATTTTGGAAAGGGACTTTCCGGCGGTAAGTTGATCGTATATCCTCCGAAAACGATTCAATATAAAGCAGAAGACAATATTATTATCGGTAACGTTGCTTTGTATGGTGCAACTTCTGGTAAAGCTTATATTAACGGTGTGGCAGGAGAACGTTTTGCGGTTCGTAATTCCGGTGCAACAGCGGTATGCGAAGGTGTTGGTGATCATGGATGCGAGTACATGACGGGTGGTCGTGTTGTTATCTTAGGAGATACCGGTAAGAACTTTGCGGCTGGTATGAGCGGCGGTATTGCCTATGTCCTGGATATGAACAGTGATTTGTATATGAAGCTTAATAAAGAGATGGTTTCAATTGAACAGGTATCCGATAAGTATGATGTCTTAGAGCTGAAGGGCATGATCAAAGACCATGTTGCATATACCAATTCAGAAAAGGGTAAGGAGATTCTTGATAACTTTGGAGAGTATCTTCCAAAGTTTAAGAAGATCATTCCGCATGACTATAAGAAGATGATGAACATGATCGTGCAGATGGAAGAGAAGGGACTTTCTTCTGAACAGGCACAGATCGAAGCGTTCTACGCAACGAAACACTAGGGATATGTGACGGTTTGAGAAAGGAGTTCGAAGCATGGGAAAGAAAACAGGCTTTTTGGAATATGAAAGAGAAACAAGTAAAGAGATAGAGCCAAAAGAGCGTATTAAGAACTTTAATGAGTTTCATGTGCCACTTCCAAGAGAGAAACAGCGGGAACAGGCAGCCAGATGTATGGCGTGTGGCGTGCCATTTTGTCAGTCAGGCTTGTTGATCGGTGGTATGGCGTCAGGCTGCCCACTAAACAATCTGATTCCGGAGTGGAATGATTGTGTCTATCATGGTAACTGGGAGGAAGCGTTTGAACGTCTTAAGAAAACAAATAACTTCCCGGAGTTTACATCGCGGGTGTGCCCGTCTCCATGTGAGGCAGCATGTACCTGTAATCTGAATGGATTGCCGGTATCTAACAAAGAAAATGAGAGAAGTATTATTGAGTCTGCCTATAAGAGTGGCCTTGCAGCACCTAAGGCACCGAGTGTCAGAACCGGGAAGAAGATTGCAATCATCGGTTCCGGTCCTTCTGGTCTCGCAGCGGCAGATCAGCTGAATAAACGTGGACATTCGGTTACAGTGTTTGAAAAGAGTGACCGCATCGGAGGACTTCTGATGTATGGTATTCCGAATATGAAGTTAGAAAAGCAGATCATTGACCGTAAGATTGATGTGATGAAAGCAGAAGGTGTCGAATTTGTAACCAATGCCAATGTTGGTGCAACCAAGGCTGCGATGGCACCACACGTTGCCAAAGAAGATGTTATGGGTGATTATCTGACCAATCCGGATGAGAAAGCAGTGAAGGCAGATACGATCCTTAAGGAGTATGACAGCGTTATCCTTGCTTGCGGTGCATCGAATCCAAGAGATATCAAGGCAAAGGGCAGAGAGGCAAAAGGAATCTATTTTGCAGTGGATTTTCTGAAAACTACAACAAAGAGTTTGCTGAATTCGGATTTCAAGGATAAGAGATATGTCAGTGCAAAGGGCAAGAATGTGCTGGTTATTGGTGGTGGTGATACCGGTAACGATTGTGTTGGTACCTCTATCCGTCAGGGTTGTAAGAGCATTGTACAGCTAGAAATGATGCCAAAGCCACCGGTATGCCGGGCTGCCAGTAATCCGTGGCCGGAATGGCCAAAGATCTTGAAAACAGATTACGGCCAGGAGGAAGCAATTGCAGTATTTGGCGAAGATCCTCGGATCTATGAGACTACAGTCAAGGAATTTGTCAAGGATAAGGATGGCAATGTTGTTAAGGCAAAATGCGTCAAACTTGATTGGAAGAAAGATCCAAAGACCGGACGTATGAATATGTCTGAGATTGAGGGCAGTGAATATGAGATTCCTTGCGATATCGTATTGATCGCAGCAGGGTTCTTGGGATCACAGGAATATGTATCAAAGGCATTTGGTGTGGAGCTTAACGAACGGACAAATGTAAAGACGGAAGCAGGAGCATATGCAACGAATGTGCCAAAGGTATTTACGGCGGGTGATATGCACCGTGGACAGTCGTTAGTTGTCTGGGCAATCCGGGAAGGAAGAGAGGTTGCCAGAGCCGTGGATACAGCGCTTATGGGATATTCGAATCTGTAAAATAAATGCGGATACAATATAATTAACAGTGGAAAAGGAGTCATACGCAAAGTATTTGCGTGTGGCTTCTTTTTTGGCTATAGGGACTTGAACAATTAGAAAAATTTCAGAATTCAACGGATGTTATTTTGATTAAAATATGGTATACTAGTGATAACTGTATCAAATGTAGATTGGAAAAAACGATGAATAAAAAGATTAAAAATACAATTAAAAAGATATTAAAAGTGGATGAGATCCGAAGATATAGAAGACGTGCGTATATAGAGCAGGAGGTGAAGAACAAACAATTACAGTATGAAAAGAATGGGACAGGTTTTCATACGGATCAGCAGGAACCGTTTGTTTCTATCATTATTATTACACAAAAAAGTGATAGTCTGGAGCAGTCCTTGCAACGTATACCGTTTTATGACCATTATGAGGTTATAGAATGTAGGACAGAGGGAAATCGTGCGCAATGTATGAATGAAGCGGTATTGCGTGCAAAAGGAGATTATCTCCTGTTTCTGGATGGTAATACACAATTGACGGCAGGATTTCTGGATGAACTTCTATGTGTTATGCATCGTCATGAAAATGTAGGTGTGGTCGGCAGTCGTTTGGTATATTCTGCAAAAGCAGGGAATAAGGCATTTCAGACCTATCATGCAGGAATGACATTTCATAACCAGAAATTGGGTAAACAATATTGGATCAAACCAATCCGTATTACCAGAGAACAGACAGAGAAAACGGTCTATGAATGTGCCTGTGTATCAGGAGCATGTATGCTTGTAAGAAGATCTGTATGGAAAGAGGCTGGTGGATTTGAACCACTCTATGACACTGGTTATGAAGATGTGGATCTATGCCTCAAATTGCTTTTTGCAGGGTACCATAATTACTACTGTGGAAATAGTCTGGTATTGTATGATGGAGAATGTGATGAGATACCGGAGGACCGGAAGAAGAGAGAAGTCTATAACCGTGAGGTGTTCCGGGGAAGATGGCAGACATTTCTTGTTAACAGATTGTTAGAAGCTGGAGAATCTGGCAATATTATTACAATAGATCAGAACCTGTCCAAAGAAGAACTGATTGGGCTATATGGAACAGGTGGATCGTTGCAGGAAGATGAGATTGATATATGCGGAGCTATGCCGGAGGATGATACGAAGAAGTTCTGGGGAGACTATCATTATGCCATGGCGATGAAGAGAGAATTTGAGAAACTCGGCTACCGGGTTAATGTACGTTCAAAGGAACATTGGTATGATCTGAGCATGGCAAAGTATGTTATTGTATTACGTGGCGTGAAAGCGTATTATCCGGGAGTTGCAACCGGACAACGCTATATTATGTGGAATATTTCCCATCCGGCAGAGACAGATATTCGGGAATATGACCGGTTTGATTATGTATTTTTTGCATCGCAGAGAATGAAAGATCAGCTTGGAAACAGGACCCGGACGAAGTCAGGTGTTTTGATGCAATGTACAGATCCACAGATCATGCAGTGTAAGGATGAAGTACAGAAAGAATATGAGTTACTATTTGTAGGTAACAGCAGACGGGTATATCGTCAGATCTTGAAAGATTTATTGCCAACCAAACATCATCTGACTGTGTATGGAAGACATTGGGAAGAATTCCCGGTACAGGACTATGTTGTGTCTGACTATATTGCAAATGAAGAGGTAGGTCAGGCGTATCATGATGCAAAGATCTTGTTAAATGATCATTGGGACGATATGCGGGAGTATGGAATTATATCCAATCGGATATTTGATGCTTTGGCGGTGGGAGCCTTTGTTATCAGTGATGAGGTGCCTGGAATGGATGAGATCTTTCAGGGGGCGGTCGTTACGTATCACGACCGGGAAGATTTGGAGGCTAAGATTGATTATTATTTAACGCATGAGGAAGAGAGAAAAGAAAAAGCACAGGTTGGAAAAGAGATTGTGCTGAAAGAACATACATTTGATCAGCGCGTAAAGGCAATCGCTGATGTGATAGAAGAAATGCGATCATACAATAGAGATTGAGGAGAATATGAAGGATGGACAAAGATCACGGCATGGGACGAAAACGATATATCATATATGTGTGTATTCTTGCAAGTTTGGTATGTCTCATTTGTGCAATCGTATATAAGGCGCAGCTGGAAGAAAAATTTGACAGAGCGGTACGCGTTACGATGATGTCTGAACATAAGGATACAGGGACGATTTGTATAGAGGAAAACAATCCGGTTGTATCAGAGATGTTTCTTTGTAAAGTGCCGGAGTTAAAACAGATTTATGTGGAATGCAAAGGAAAATCGTTGACAAAGGATGCAACCTTATTGATGACGTTAACGGATGCAGATACTGGTGAAGTGTACTATCAAAAGGAAGAATCCGTTCAGAGTATTGTGTCCGGCAGCTTTCAGAAAGTTGGCATGAAATTAGACAAGACTTTGAGAAATTCAGAGGACAGATTATATGTGCTCACCTGGGAGTTACAGAGTGCGGGAACTTCATCCGTTGAGATTACAGCGAATAAGAAATACACATTAGTATCAGCAACATATGGGATGTCGGGAGATCGTAATAATATAATCTACGAGATGCGGTATTCGAATACGAAGGGTCTTCGGGGATTATACCTTATATTATCTGGAAGTCTTGTGGTGCTTGCGGTACTTGCATATTGGTTGATTGTAGTGCGGCATTTACAGGCAGGACAATTTTATGTTCCGCTTGCTATTTGTTTTGGACTTATTATGAATGCAGTGGTTATGATTCATGGTGTGCCGGACGAGCCGAGCCATCTGGATACAGCATACAAATTATCGAATCGTCTACTATTTATTGAGGATACTGGAATAGAGGGCACTTTGGTAAAGAGGGCTTGTGATGTGCAATTAGAAGATATGCTTGCCAACGGGGTAGAGAGCAATTCTTACTATCAATTGTATCATCATACTTTGGAACGTCCACAGAATAGGGAATTGGTTACAGTGTCCTATTCCGATTCCAGTAATCTTGTGCCGGATATTGTATTTTTGCCAACTGCAGTTGGAATCAGTATTGGAAGAATCCTGGGATTATCGGCAATTCTGACCTTGGGTCTTGGACGCCTTTTTAATTTACTTGCGTTTGTAGCTATGACAGGCTGGGCAATCAAGTTAATACCGTATGGTAAGAATGTGCTTGCGTTTGTCGGACTGCTTCCAATTACCATACAACAGGCGGCATCCGCTTCTTATGATGCGGTGGTGAATGGTGTATTGTTACTATTTATTGCGTTGAGTCTGCGCTTTTCCACTGAAATAGATAGAAAAAGGTGGCAGATTGTGTTATATGGTATTCTGGCAGTTTTTGTTGCAGTAATGAAAGGTGGAGTGTACATTCCAATCTTGTTATTGCTTTTGTTGTACCAGGAGACATCGCGTAAGAAAGAGTGGAGAAAGAAACGATGGATAATCGGGATAGCCGGAATGGCAATTGCTATGGTGGTTATATTTTTGGCAATCAAGTATTATCCGGTTGTCAAGGCATTGTTATTAAATGATGGAGAACACAAAGGTGGTATTTCCGTTCATTTCTTCTTGCAACATCCATTGCAGTTATTATATATGTATTGGAATACAGTGGTAGGGGTAGGAGAAAGCCATCTGCGTGGGCTTCTTGGAGGATTATTAGGCTGGGCGGATGTCAAGATGAATTGGATGTTCTTGAGTGTGTTGTTAGGAAGCTTATTGTTGTTACCGAATGTGGAAGGGGATTCCTGTAATGCCGGACGCAAGGATAAGAGAATCATGCTGGTTGCCTGTCTTATGTCTATTCTGGTTATTATGCTTTCTATGTTGTTTGGATTTACGAAAGCAGGACAGGATCATATTGTAGGAATACAGGGAAGATATTATATTGGAATTATACCATTGCTGTTGTTGCCGTCGGCGAATACGATGATCCGGGTGAATGAGAGACACAGTAGAAGAATCTGGATGACAGCGGTATTGGTAGAATTATTTATTGTATTGCAATTTGTAGTTGAGGTAATGTAGATATGAAAGGATTACACACGTTTGTAATATGTGCATACAAGGAAAGTCCGTATCTGGAAGAATGTATCCGGTCGTTGAAAAGTCAGACAGTGGAAAGTAATATCAAACTTGCCACTTCGACACCGAATGAATATTTACAGAAATTATGCGAACAGTATGCGATTCCATATTATGTAAGAAAGGGACAGTCTAATATTTCGCTGGATTGGGAGTTTGCGTTGTCGGTGGCAGATACGGATTACGTTACGATCGTACATCAGGATGATGTATACGAAGAAGAATATGTGGAACAGGTGGCTGAAGCTATTGAATGTGAGGAGAAACAGATGCATCAGCAACCGTTGATTCTCTTTTCGGATTACCGGGAATTGATCGGCTGGGAGAAGTTTGCAAATCGGACGAATCTTAAGATCAAAAGAATATTACTGCATCCGTTGAAAAAGAGTAAAAGACAGGATCAGGTTTTCTGGAAACGCTGGGTGTTGCGGTGGGGAAATGCTATCTGTTGCCCAACTGTTACATACCATATGTCTTTGATACGGCAGTATATGGAGCGAGATGCAAGAAAGGTTCTTTTTCAGAAACATTTTCGCAGTAATGTAGACTGGGAGACTTGGGAATGGTTAAGCAGAAAAGAAGGCAGCTTTGTATATATTCCGCATTTGCTTATGGCACACCGCATTCATGAAGGAAGTGAAACCACAGCAACGATTGAAGATCGGCAGCGGGGCGGTGAAGATTATGAGATGTTTTGCAAATTCTGGCCTCGCTGGATGGCGAGATGCCTTACAGGTGCCTATAGTGAGAGTGAAAAGGGAAACATAGTAAACTAGACAAATCATACATGCTGTGCTATGCTTTGCATGATAACGGATAGATAAAATGGAGGCAGTTCATGCGGTTATTAATGGTAATACCTGCGTACAATGAGGAAGACAACATTGTGCGGGTTGTAAATACAATCAAAGAAAAATATCCAGAATATGATTATATTGTTGTGAATGATGGTTCAACCGATCATACTTCGAGACGATGTCATAGGAATGGATTTGAGATTATTGACCTTCCGGTTAATCTGGGATTGGCGGGAGCATTTCAGGCGGGGCTTAAATATGCATATCTTAAGGATTACGACTGCGTTCTTCAATTTGATGCAGATGGACAACATAAACCGGAGTATATAGAAGCGATGCTTGAAAAATTGGAACAGGGATATGATATTGTCATCGGATCGCGTTTTGTTACAAAGAAGAAAGAGAAAAGTCTTCGAATGATCGGGGCGAGAATGCTTACTGTTGCGATTAAACTGACAACAGGAAAACGGATATCCGATCCGACTTCCGGAATGCGTATGTTCAACAAGGCAATGATCAAAGAGTTTGCAGTCAATATGAATTACGGGCCGGAACCGGATACGATCTCTTATCTTTTGAAACAGGGAGCGAGCATTGCAGAGGTACAGGTAGAGATGGATGAACGGCAGGCAGGAAAGAGTTATCTGAACCTTACCAGATCGGCTATGTATATGTTCCGGATGCTGATTTCGATTTTGTTAATTCAAAGTTTCCGCAAGAGAGATGAGAAACATGTGATCATGAAGAGAGGACGGTGATAGAATATGTCAATTATGTTACGGGTATTATTGATTACGATGTCTGTGCTCAGCTTGTTTTATGTAATTAGCAAGATACGTAATTCTAAAATGCAGATCGAATATTCTATATTTTGGATATTGATGTCTTTTGTTATGATTATTATGTCGGTATTCCCGGAGATTGTATATTGGATTACGACAACTATGCGTATGATATCACCAGCCAATGTGGTATATTTGTTTATTATTGCGATTTTGTTAGTCAAGAGCTTCATGATGACGATTGAGATATCTAAGTTAGAAGATAAAGTAAAAGATCTTGTGCAACAGATTGGAATTAACGAAAAGATTCAAAAAGAGATTCAGGATGAGGTAGAATCTCAGATTCAGAGCGAAATGGAAAAGCAAAGTTAGATGGGATGAAATGATGGATAAAGATAGAGATCCTAAGGTGTCTATTGTGATACCAATATATAATAGTGAAGCATACGTTATGAAATGTTTAGATTCCCTGGCTAACCAGACATATACGAACATACAGGTTATTGTTATTAATGATGGCAGTACGGACGATTCTGGTAAACTTGCATGTGAATATTGCAAACAGGATGCAAGATATATCTATCGACAGCAAGGCAATCTGGGTGTTTCGTCTGCACGTAATCTGGGTGTTTCTTTGGCAGATGGGGAATACCTTACTTTTGTGGATGGAGATGATTATGTAGCACCGGGATATATTGAGAATCTGGTGCGGTGTGCACAAGAGCATCAGGCGCAGATGGTTATTACGGGATTGCGGATGGTAGATGTGGATGGGAATGATATACGTTCGATTATTCCGGGAACTTATGAGAGAGGAAAACACGAGGAATGGACATTCCGGTTATCTGCGGTAGCGGCACATTTATATGAACGTAACTTATGGACAACTTATCAGATGAAATTTTATGAAGGGGAGAGAGGAGAGGACATGCCGGTGTCTCTCTTTTTTGCCGGAGTATGTGATAGAATAGCAACATTGTCGATGGATCAATATTATTATGTACAGCATGCACAATCGGCGATGCATCAATTTCGCGGATTAAAGAAGATATCATTGCCGTATTGTGCATTGGAACAGGCAATACAGAAAGTACAGCAAGTCGGTTTACATAATGACGAAGAGTTCCATGAGTTATTTGTGTTGCGAATACTTGCTACATTTATTCAATTGGCCAGGGGGGCAGATCAACAGGAGATTCGCAAATTGTCAGATTATATACAACGAATATTAGCGACGTATTATCCACAATATTATAAGAATTGCTTGACCGGAATATGGAATGATCTGGATATACCGTTCATGCAGAAAGTGTCGGTGAAGGTATTGATTACAGTGAATCGATTCAAGATGGTATATCCATTTCTGCGCTTTGTATGCAGATAGAGATAAGGAGTGAGCTTGTATGCAGACAATTAGTTTTGTGATATTGCATTATGGCAATGTTAAGGTAACCAAAGCATGTGTGGAATCTATTCAGAGGTTGCAGACGACAGATACAATTCATATTATTGTTGTAGATAATGACTGGAATAAGTCCAAAGAAGAACGCAGTCTCTTACGGCAATCCATAGGAGGTATCGAAGTTGTTGAAATGATGGATGATGTGGGATTTTCAAAAGCAAATAATGCGGGATATCAATATACAAGAGAGCATCATAATCCGGATTATATTATTGTTGCCAATAACGATATAACATTTGAACAGAAAGCTTTTTTGGAGATTCTGAAACAAGCGTACAAAGAAACGGAAAGTGACGTGATCGGGCCGGATGTATACAGTACGGCACATAAAGTACATCAAAGTCCGATAGATGTATGTGGAAGAACAGAGGCACAGGTGGATTATACGATACGGATGAATGCATTTGCACTGCGCTTCTTTGCAATCTGTTATCCTTTTCTTCGAAAAAGTATGGGAGTACAAGCGATTAAGAAGAATAGTACGTTATGGAATGAATCGCAGATGGAAGTGGTGCCTTGCGGAGCATGTATTATTGTGACAAGACGATTTATCGAGAAAGAAGAAAGGTTATTTTTGCCAGAGACCAAATTCTACTATGAAGAGTATATATTGCATTATCGCTGCAGTAAGAAAGGATATCGGATTCTGTATTGTCCGAAGTTGCAGGTATTGCATGCAGATGGTGTTGCAACACAGAATAAGACAGAAAATGAAAAGAAAAGAATACAATTTATCATGAAGAATACGTTAGAATCGGCAAGAAGATATCGCCGGTTGCTGCAAAAAGATGATTGGGATGAGTTGTAGAAAGAACAAGGATGCGTAATATGAAGAAACTTTTATGGATTTCGCCTGCAGTGCCTTACGATGCGGTAAGTCATGCAGGAGGAAAGACACATAATTACTATATAAAATATTTTCAAAAGTCAGGACAATATGATATTCATTTGATTTCCCTTGCAGAAGCGGACGAGGTGCCGTTGTTGGATGCAGAGCAATACGGAATCTCTTCGGATGTCTGTGTAGTTGGGGGCAATCTGTTCAAGAATGTGTTCCGTATGGTGTATAATATCAATTCTTTATATAATATAAGGCATCCGCTGTGTCAGACAATATTGAGTTATCAATATAGGGCATTGAAGAAACGGGTGAAGAATTACGCAAAAGAGAATCGGCCGGAGATTGTCATTATGCAATGGACAGGGGCGGCGTTCCTGCTTCCGTATGTACAGGAATTGTTTCCGCAGGCGAAGACGGTAATTATTGAAGAGGATGTTACTTTTCTTGGGTATCAGAGAAGATACGAGCAGGAGAATGATGCACGAAGAAAAGCAAGGTATCGATATAGTTATGAGCATTTGAAGGAGAAAGAACTTAACCTGTTACAGAGAAGCAGCATAGTAGTTGTGAATAATGATAAAGATAGAAGACTGTTAGTAGATAATGGAATAGAAGAGAGTAAGATCTACACAGCGGCAGCATATTATGATGACTATTCCAGCGTGGGGCGGAAACATATAGAACGTAAGGTGTTATTTTATGGAGGAATGCATCGTGAAGAGAATCACAGGGCAGCAATGTGGTTTGCTAAGAATGTGATGCCTCTTTTGAAAGATGACGGGATTACTTTCGAAGTTGTAGGAAATCATCCAAGGAAAGAATGGAATGAAGTACAAAGTGATAAGATACAGGTAGAAGGATTTGTTGAGGATGTAAGCCCGTATTTTGAACATTGTCTTTGCATGGTGGCACCGTTAGAATTAGGAGCCGGCGTTAAGGTTAAGATATTGGAAGGGCTTTCTGCAGGTATTCCGGTGCTGACGAATACGGTTGGAATAGAGGGAATTGCAGCACAAGATGGAAAAGAATATATTCATTGTAATACGGTGCAGGATTATGTTGTGGCTATTCGTAGACTTTTGGAATCACCTGAGGCGGGAAGACAGATTGGGGAAAATGCAAGGCAATTTATGAAGAATCATTACAATCTGAATCGAACCCTGGATGGTCTTATGAAGGTTTTAGAGTAGAGAATTGAATAATTCTGTGTAGTATGATATACTTGAACAGAATATGATATTTTTGGGGAAATGTCGAATATAGAAGAAATAGAAAGAAAGATAGGACAATGTCATGTTAAAACGAATTAAAGAGATATTAAGCTATAAAGATATGATCAAAAGTTTGGTAAAGCGAGAGTTGCGAGGCAGATATCAGAAGTCTGTTTTGGGATTCTTGTGGTCTTTTATTAGTCCACTTTGTCAGATCGCGGTATTTACAGTTGTGTTTACGTATGTATTTCCGAGTAATATACCAAAGTATTATATCTATTTGATGGTAGGTATGATACCTTGGCAGTTTTTTACAGACTCTTTATCTCAGGGAGCCTGTTCTATTATCTATAATGCGGATATGACCAAGAAGATATATTTTCCGAGAGAGGTTCTTACCATATCTTCTGTTACAGCTAAGTTTGTCAATTTGCTGTTATCGATGATTGTTGTATTCGGATTCATTACATTTTCAGGAATTGGTTTTAGTTATTTATTATTTTTATTACCGTTTGCGTTTATTGTGGAATATGCAATTTCACTTGGCTTTGCGTTGTTCTTTGCTGCAATTACGGTATATCTGAGAGATATTGAATATGTAGTTAATGTTATCTTGATGGCGTGGATCTGGGCAACTCCGGTTATGTATGCACCAGAAGGTCTGGTACAGCAATATCCATGGTTAGAGAGTGTCCTTCGTATCAATCCGCTTACTTCTGTTATGTATCTGTATCGGGATATTCTATATTACCATGTGTTACCGGCTAGAATTGATATTATTATCCCGATCGTGTGGGGCGTTGCACTGCTCTTGATTGGTGAGACGGTATTCAAGCATTTAGAAGGTAATTTTGCGGAGGAATTATAGGAATGAGTATGAATAATGATGTTGTAATTAAAGTTGATAATGTGAAGAAGTACTTCAAAGTATATCCTGATAAAGGAAAGACTTTGAAAGACAAGGTGTTGTTTCATAAGAGAAACCGTTTCGAGAAGCGTGAAGTTCTGAAAGGGATCAGCTTTGAGGTGAAACGGGGGGAAGCAATCGGATTAATTGGCAAGAATGGTTGTGGTAAGAGTACAACACTTAAGTTATTGACAAGGATTCTTCGTCCAAATGAAGGAACTATTACGATTGATGGCAGAGTGTCCAGTCTGATCGAACTTGGAGCAGGATTTCATCCTGATCTGACTGGTAGGGAGAACATTTATATCAATGCGTCCATTTTTGGCATTACAGCCAAGGAAGTGGACGAAAGATTAGATGATATCATCCGGTTTTCAGAATTAGAGGAGTATATTGATAATCCAGTGCGTACGTACTCATCCGGTATGTATATGCGACTGGCTTTTTCTGTTGCTATTAATGTAGATGCAGATATTTTATTGATCGATGAGATCCTGGCGGTTGGAGACATGAACTTCCAGGAGAAATGTTTCCAGAAATTGCAGGAGATTAAGAGAAATGGAACAACGATTGTTATTGTATCTCATGCACAGGGGCAGATTGAGAAGATCTGCGATCGGTGTATCTGGATTGAAGAGGGCGTGATCAGGGATGAAGGACCGACCAAGCTGATTGGTAAAGAATATCGCTTAGCAATGGAAGGAATGCGCGCAGACCGGGCCAGAAAAGAAGCAGAGGAAGAGATGGCAAAGCTTCGTAAAGAGGAAGAAGAAGCTGCACAGCGGGAGAAAGAAGAAAAGAAACGCCTTAAAAAAGAAGAGGAAGAGAGAAGATTAGCAGAGGAACAGCGCAAGAAAGAGGAAAGAGAACGCAAGATTAAGAATCTGACTTGCCGGGAGATCTGCAAGCAGTGTGGACCGGACGCGCATAGAGAAGGTAGCTTGAAAGCACATTATACAGATATACAGATCCTTAATGAAAATGGCGAGCCGTGCGTTGAATACAATACTGGCGATAAAATGATAGTCAAATTAAAATATGTTTGTGATGAGGAAAACATACCTCTTAATTTTGTTGTAGCGTTTTCAAGATATGACTGGGTATATTGTTATGATACTAAATCAGTTTTTAAAGATGGAAAAATGACAATGTCAAGGTTACAAGGAGAGGCTGAGTTAGAGATAGAGTGTTTACGTTTATTAGAAGGAATGTACTATTTAGATGTAAGGATTTTTGATGAAAATAACAAACCGTATGACAATGTGTTCAGTATTGTAAGTATTAAAATGTTACCGCAAATTCCGAAAAAAGACAATGGTATTTTTTCAATGGAACATATTTGGAAATGTTAATAAAATGGGTATTATATAAATGGGAGAAGTGGATATGTATGATAATAAAACGTATGACAAAATAGTTGTGATTCCTCCAGACGGATATGGTAGCAGAGGGGATGAAGCAATGGTCAGAGGACTGCTTAATATGTTTTCGCCGAATGTAGATGTGACATTGCTGACTCCAAGGAAAGAAATATGGAAAGAGTGTATATTAGAGAAAAGTATATCGTTTAAAGAAAAGGTTGTTCCATTAGCTGATTTGAAAGAGCATATTAAGGAATCTTGTCTGTTGATTATTATAGGTGCAGATGTAATGGATGGCATTTTTGGTGAAGATCAGACATTATTTCGTCTCGAAGCAGCAGAGGTTAATGGAAAATTAGGTGGGCATTCAATTGTTAATTCATGTTCTTTTAGAAGTGATGCATCAACTAGAGTTGTAGAGAAAATAAAACAATTAGGTGATGATATTACATTTTACTTAAGAGATTATGAATCTTTAATGCATTACGAACGTTTAACAAGGAGAAAAGGTTATTTTTTCCCTGATTTAGCATTTAATTGTGAAATTAATGAAACTGAAAGAGCTAAGTTGGTTACAACCGAGATTGAGAAAAAGAGATATGAGGGAAAAAATATTGTAGGAGTTAATTTATGTGAACATGCTTTCCAAAGTAAATTCGAGGAGCATAATAATGAAAATCGCAAGAAATATGTGTATGATTTGATGGATTGTCTACTGGATAACATGAATAATGTATATATTGTTTTGGTGGCGCATGATATGCGATTTTGGGAAAATCATTTTTCTGATAAAATGTATTTAGATATTGCAAAAGAGTATATCCAAGAAAAAGATGCTATAGATAATATATATATGACATCAGAATTTTATTCGGAACCAGAAATAATTGCAATTTTATCTCATATGGATTTTGTTATTAGTGGAAGAATGCATTTGGATATTGCGACTATGCGGGCAGGAAGTATACCGATAGCATATAATGCGAATAATGGTAGCTTTAAGGAGATTGAAAAATTTTACGGAATGTATTCTTTATGTTATGGCAACACGGATTTAATTGCTATTAATCAGGAAGAGTTAATTTTATTGATTCAGAAGTTGGCCAATAAAGAAAATCGTTTAGCATTATTGAATAAATATACTGAATTTGCCGAGATGGTCAGAGGCTATTTTCGAAAATACAATAAAAGTAATGAAAATCGGTATATGGATAGTGCTCTTGAAATGGTGGAATATTTTGTAGAGAAAGACAGATTGATACGACGGCTAGAGAAAGATAAACGGGATTTGCAAGGAAATTTGGAATGGGAAATTGAAGAGAAAGAAAAAAAGCAAAGACAAATTGAGGATAAACAAAAAGTAATAGAAGAACAAACGAAAAGATATGCACATGATATAAATTCAAAAAATATTGCAATTAAAATTAAGGAAGGTGAGATAGAACAACAAAGAGAAACAATCAACAACCAACGCGGGCACATTGAACAATTATTAGAGGTAGATCGCCACTATCAGAATATTGTCCGGTCCAAAGGATGGAGGTTAGTAAGCTTTCCTGGCAGAGTTTTTGAAAAGTTATATCCAGTGGGAACACCACGAAGAAGAAGAATTAGTAATGTGGTCAAATATGTGAAGGCAGTAAATATTACAAATATCAAATTTGTTGCCAATGCATTCCGTAAAGGCGGAATGAAACAAGTCCGCAAGGAGATGAATGCATTTAAGTATCGTTGTAACAACGAGCTTCCAAGTGTAGAACCTCAGATATGGGAGGTTGATGAGATTACAGATTTGTCACAGTGTGATAAGCTTGTGTTTAAAAAATGGGATGCACCGAAAGTATCCATTGTAATTCCTGTATATAATCAGTTTACGTACACATATAATTGTTTGAAATCTATTCTGGAAAATAGTGGTGATGTGTCTTACGAGATCATTATTGCAGATGATGTGTCAAATGATCTGACAACGAGGTTGTCAGAGATCGCAGAGAACATACAGATTGCCCGGAATAAAGAGAATCAGAGATTCTTGCGGAATTGCAATCAGGCGGCAAAGTATGCAAGGGGTGAATATATCTTATTCCTGAATAATGACACGCAGGTACAGGAGAATTGGTTGCAGCCATTAGTCGAGTTGATGGAGCGGGATGATTCAATTGGAATGGTAGGATCAAAGTTGATCTATCCGGACGGCTCTCTTCAGGAAGCAGGTGGAATTATCTGGGGAGATGGACATGCGTGGAATTATGGAAATGGTCAGAATGCTAATAAACCGGAGTTCAATTATGTGAAAGAAGTAGATTATATATCTGGTGCAGCAATCATGATTCGGACCTCTTTATGGAAAGAGATTGGTGGATTTGACGAATTGTTTGCCCCGGCATATTGTGAAGATTCGGATCTGGCATTCGAAGTACGAAAGCATGGATATAAATTGATGTATCAACCGGCTTCGGTTGTTGTACACTTTGAGGGCAAGTCTAACGGAACGGATTTGAATGCAGGAGTTAAGAGTTATCAAGTAGAGAATTCGAAGAAACTGGCAGAGAAGTGGAAAGAGGAATTTGCCAGACAGTCACAGACAGAAGATGATCTGTTCCATGCCAGAGAACGTAGTCAGAATAAGAAGACAATATTGGTGATCGATCATTATGTACCTCAGTTTGATAAAGATGCAGGTTCTAAGACAACGTGGCAGTATCTAAAGATGTTTGTGAAACAGGGTTATAATGTCAAGTTCATGGGAGATAATTTCTTCCAAGATGAAGAATATACTCCTGTTTTGGAACAGTATGGAATTGAAGTGCTGTATGGTCCTTGGTATGCCGAGAATTATAAACAGTGGATCATAGATAATCAGGATAACATTGACTTTGTATATCTGAACCGGCCACATATTACGGAGAAATACATTGACTTTATTAAGAATGAAACGAATATCAAGTGTATTTATTATGGACATGATCTGCATTTTCTGCGCATTTTTCGAGAATATGAATTGTGCAAGGACGAGGCATTATTGCAGGAGTCAGAGGACTGGAAACGTAGAGAATTTGCTATCATGAAGCAGGCAGATATCAATTATTATCCATCTTATGTGGAAGTGGATGAGATCCATAAGGTAGATTCTTCTATTCCGGCTAAAGCAATTACTGCCTATGTATATGAAGAATTTCGGGATGATATCTCTCTTGATTTTGCACAGAAGAATGGAATCTTATTTGTTGGTGGATTCGGACATCCGCCAAATGAGGATGCAGTACTCTGGTTTGCTAAGAATGTATATCCGTTAATTACCAAGAAGCAGGATATTCCATTCTATATCGTTGGCTCAAATGCAACCGATGCTGTAAAGAGATTGAATAGTAAGAATATTATAGTAAAAGGCTTTGTGACAGAAGAGGAATTAAAAGAGTTATATGATAATTGTAAATTAGTTGTGGTACCACTTCGCTACGGAGCAGGTGTAAAGGGAAAGGTAGTGGAAGCGTTATATTATGGTACGCCTATGGTAACAACAACGGTTGGTATCGAAGGAATTAAAGGTGCAGAAGAATTTATGGAAGTGGCAGATGAGCCGGAAGAATTTGCACAGAAGGTTCTTACTCTTTATAATGATAATGACCGTTTGGTTAAGACGGTAGAAGATTATCAGAAGTATATTAAGGCACATAATAGTATTGATGCCGTGTGGGATATCGTGAAAGAAGATTTTCAATAACAAAAAGGAGAAGTGTATGATTATTACCAAAACACCATTTCGTATGTCATTTTTTGGCGGAGGAACAGATATGCCGGAATTCTTTAATGAACATGGCGGAGCTGTTATCTCTACAACATTTGATAAGTATTGTTATGTAAATGTACGGCATTTACCAAGATTTTTTGATTATAAGACAGAGCTTGCGTATTCTAAGATGGAACGGGTTGTAGATACGGAGGATATTGTACATCCTGCAATCCGGGAAGCTATGAAGTATCTGGATATGCATGAGATCCGTCTGACATATGAAGCAGATCTGCCTGCACGTTCTGGTCTTGGGACGAGCAGTTCTTTTGCGGTAGGAATGTTGTCTGCATTCTATGCCTTAAAGGGAAAATATGCAGATAAGAAGAAATTAGCAGATGAAGCAATCTATCTGGAGCGTACGTTATGTAACGAAGCAGGCGGATGGCAGGATCAGATTGCTGCTTCTTATGGTGGACTGAACCGTATCAATTTCAATGCAGATGGATATACGGTTGATCCGATTATTATCTCCCCTGAGAGAAAGAAACAGTTTAATGATAATCTGTTATTGTTCTTTACGGGATTTACACATTTTTCGGCAGAAGTACAGGCATCAAACAAGGGCGTGGATAAGACGAAACAGAAATTAGAGATGTTACAACTTGTGGATGAGGCACAGGCGGTATTGACGGATAAATATGCGGATCTGGATGAGTTTGGCCGATTGCTTGATACAACCTGGCGTTTGAAGAGACAGACAGGTGCTAAGATATCCACGGACTCCATTGATGCATTATATGAAAGAGGAATCAAAGCAGGAGCATTGGGTGGTAAGTTGCTTGGAGCCGGTGGCGGTGGATTCTTATTGTTCTATGTGACGCCGGATAAACAAAAGGATGTGATTCATGCCATGTCTGATCTGATGCATGTACCATTTGCCTTTGAAAATGGTGGAACCAGAGTGATCCATTACACACCGGAGACATATATACCGGAAGAAGATAACAAGTAGGAGAAAGGGAACAAGTCGGATATGAAAACAGTGATTATGGCAGGCGGCAGGGGTACAAGAATCTCATCTGTTGCAAGTGATATCCCCAAACCAATGATTCCAATAGAAGGCAAACCGATTCTGGAACGGGAATTAGAATGCTTAAGAGATCAGGGATTTGACGACATCATTCTAACAGTAAGCCATCTCGGGAATATTATCATGGATTATTTTGGTGACGGCAGTGGGGTGTCACCGGTAACGGGAAAACCATTTGGCGTGCATATTGAATACTATTTTGAGAAGGAACCACTTGGCAATGCAGGAGCCTTATTCCAGATCAGGGAGAAATTGACAGAGGATTTTCTACTATTAAATGCCGATGCAATGTTTGATGTGGACTTTAACCGCTTTGTGTCATATCACAGAGAAAAAGGCGGACTTGTTACCCTGTTTACGCATCCTAATGATCATCCTTATGATAGTGGATTGATTATTGCGGATGAAAAAGGTGCTGTGTTGCAATGGCTTGCTAAAGAAGATGAACGTCCGGAGTATTATCGCAACCGGGTGAATGCGGGACTTCATGTAATCTCACCCAAAGTGTTGGAAACATCGATTGATACACCGAAGATCGATCTGGATCGCCAGTTATTAAAACCACTGTCTGGAACAGGAAAAATGTTTGTATATGACAGCCCGGAGTATGTGAAGGACATGGGGACACCGGAGAGGTATTACGCTGTGTGCGAGGATGTCAGAATCGGGAAGGTAACAGCGAAAAACCTTCGCAATAAGCAGAAGGCGGTGTTCTTAGACCGGGATGGTACCATTAATGAATATGTTGGCTTTTTGAGAAATATTGATGAGTTTCGACTGATTGATGGTGTGTCAGAAGCTATTCGTAAGATTAATCAGAGTGGTTATCTTGCCATTGTTGTAACGAATCAGCCTGTCATCGCACGTGGTGAGGTGACATTGGAAGAATTGCAGGAAATTCATAACAAGATGGAGACACTGCTTGGCAAAGAAGGAGCTTATGTAGATGCTATCTATTATTGTCCACATCACCCGGATAAGGGATTTGAAGGTGAACGACTGGAATATAAGATAGAATGTAATTGCAGAAAGCCAAAACCGGGCATGTTATTGCAGGCAGCAAAGGATTTCAATATTGATCTTTCCACATCCTATATGGTAGGAGATGGAAAGAATGATATAGAAGCAGGGCAGGCTGCGGGCTGTAAGAGTGTGTTATTGAAACCAGAGACAGACGCAGCAGAGAAAGAAGATGTGTGTTCTGGTTTGTTGCAGTTTGTAGAACGATATATCAATAGAGCATAGGGGTTCTATGGAAAGGAAGGAACGATGGAAGAGAAAGTACAAGTACGTTTAGAAGAGTTAATAGAAAGATACCCAAAGTTACAGGGGGAAAAAGACAATATTACTAAGGCATATGAGATAATGGCGGAGAGCTATGCACAAGGTGGAAAGCTATTAATTGCCGGTAATGGAGGTAGTGCTTCGGATTCTGAGCATATCGTAGGAGAATTGATGAAAGCATTTGTATTACCAAGAAAGCTTCCAGAAGAATATCAGAACCGTTTGAAAGAGGCAGATGCAGAATTAGGAAAAGAATTGGCAGATAAGCTGCAAGGAGCATTATCTGCGATTGCTGTTGTAGATCATGTTGCATTGTCTACTGCTTATCTGAATGATGTAGATCCGATGCTTGGTTTTGCACAGCAGGTCAACGGTTATGGGGTGGAAGGCGATGTATTCTTAGGAATTTCCACTTCTGGAAATTCTAAGAATGTATTATATGCATGTACAGTTGCAAAGGCAAAAGGGATGAAGGTAATTGGACTTACAGGAGGCAATGGAGGTAAGTTAAAGGATATGGCTGATGTTGCGATTGTAGTTCCAGAAAAAGAGACATTTAAGATTCAGGAATTGCATTTGCCGGTATACCATGCACTTTGCTTGATGTTGGAAGAGAGATTTTTTGGGTAGTGCAATAATAGGTTTGTTACATTAAGTGTATTAGAGACGAAAGATAAATAAGAAAGATTTTGTGTAATGTATTATAATAGTAGAATCAAGGGTGTTATATTGACGATTCTCTGGGTGGCAGCACTTATTTTGATTAGTAGGATAAGACATCCTGTTGAGAATGTGATTTTGAAAATAAAATATGAATCTCCAACTACAGGCGAGGCTCGGTTGTTTTGGACATCAAATGATGAAGAGCTTACATATGATAAATATGTAGAAGAAACGATTTCAAATGGTATAGAGATGTTTCAATTATCAGATTCTTTCAATGGATTATGTTTAGAACTTAACAATGATGAGGATTGGCTTATTATAAAAAGTGTTAAGTTATATGCTAATGGAGTTCCATATAAAATACTGCAAGGAAAAAAGTTAACCAATCGGATTAAAGAGGTTGTTAATTTAAAACAAAAGGAAATAACCAATAATAGAGTAACATATAATTCATTTGATCAGTCAAATAGAATTATATTTGATAAAACTTTCTGTAAATACATTACAAAAGCATTTAATGGTACATTTAATGGTTTTAATATAGTTTGGATGAGCTTAGCGACTGTATTGTATATTATTTTGATGCAGTGTGTTAAGGTGATTCCAAGAATGAATTTGGATAAAAAGGAAAGTGAAAATAATAAAAATATTTTTGTATTAATTAGCATATTTGTTATTGGAATATATGGGTGGTTGTATGTATGCAGAAAAGCTGGAGTAGTGGAGTATCCTAATTGGTATTTACTGGCTGTGTATACTATATTTGCAATTGGAGCATTAATTATATATATTTTTGGCTCCGATAAAATGATAGTTTTATCTAAAGAGACATATATAGAGCTATTTAAAATATTGACAGCATGTTTAGATGTATTAACCATAGAGACAGCGACGGGTAATTTATATAAGGTTACAGGAGTAGGTGTTCTTAAAAACATATTCTTGATATATGTATTGATTGATATAATTGAATTAATCGTTAATAGACCTCAAATAATTATGCAAATAGTAAATTTATGTTGTTTGTTGTTTGGTACAGTCTGTTATTATGTCATGCAATTTAGGGGCACCCCATTTGTTCCTTGGGATTTGAAAGTATTATCTACGGCTGTGACTGTTGCGGGAACATATAAAATTAGGGTGGAGGTTTCATTAGTATGTGCATTTTTGATGTGCGTATTAAATATGTTGCTCGTTGGATATGTCAGAATACATAATAAAAAGAGTCGTTACATATGGTTAGTAAGATACCTTATATTATCGTTGTGTATTACAGAAATTATTCGATACGAACTTCCGATGGCCAATTTATGGGATGTAGGGGCAGTGTTTCAACAGAATGGCTCTTTGACAAGTTATTTATCTTATATAAGATATATGAATTATCAAGTTCCGAAGGGATATTCAAAGAAAAAATGTGCTGAGGTATTGTCTGACACGGAATCTATAATGTCAGACAATATTGAGGCGAAAAATGTTATTATAATTATGAATGAATCTTTTTCCGATTTAAGAGTAATTAATGATAAGATCATTAGTAATGAATATACGCCTAATTTAGATGCCTTGCAAGAGAATACAATAAAAGGGAATTTATATGTTCCAGTATTCGGGGCAGGAACGTGTAATACAGAATTTGAGGTGCTGACAGATGTATCGACGACAATCACTCCGTCAACGCCATATGTAACAGCAATAAATAAAAAAGTGGATTCATTGTGTTGGAAATATCAGAAGAAAGGTTTTCATACATATGCACTACATCCATATTTAATTGAAAACTGGAATAGAGATAGGGTATATCCATTGTTGGGTTTTCAGAATATTTATGATCAGAGGCAAATGGATAATATCGATTACGAGGGCAAATGGATAAGTGATTCAAGTGATTTTACAGAAGTAATTAATCTGTATGAAAAGAATAAGGGAGAACCATTTTTTATCTTTAATGTTACAATACAGAATCATGGTGGGTATGATTATGAGTATTCGAATAAATGCGTTGATTTATCACAATATGGTGAATTTAGAGAAGCGGAGAATTATCTTTCATTGTTGAAAAAATCAGATGAGGCTTTTGGAGATTTGATTGAATATTTTAAGGGGGTTAATGAACCAACCGTAATTTGTATGTTTGGAGATCATCAGCCGGCGTTAGGGGATGAATTCTACGAATTGTTGTACGGTAAGAAATTAGATAAGATATCTGAAACAGAAAAAAATAAAATGTACATAACCCCATTTGTGATTTGGGCTAATTATGATATTCAAGAAAGGTATATAGATAAAATAAGTTCTAACTTTTTAGGTGATTTGATATTACAAGCAAGTGGACAAAACTTAGAAGGATTCTATGCGTTTAACAATAATGTATTTCAAAAATATCCGGTTATTTTTAATAGAGGGATATTTGATGAGGATGGAAAGTTTTATTTAACAGATAAATTGGGTAATAATATAAAAAATGAATTATTAAATCAATATAATGAATTAGGCTATTATGAGATGCATATGCAATGAGATTAATGCAATGCTATAGGAGAAAAAGATGAAAAGAAATACAAATACTTTAATTATAGGTTTAATATTGATAATTTGCGTAATATTTCCGATGCTTACACAAGGAATAATGTGTAATGATGAAGTGCAGTTACGATTATCTGCACAGATGGGGATAGGGCATTTTTTCAAAAATTATTTTGTGACAGAGTGTTTGGAAAAGGGAAGAATGCTTGGGGCTATTGGAAATATGAAATTTCTAGGATATATATTTGAAAACAGATATGTCTATAGAAGTGTTGATATCATCTTTTTGTTAGCAGGGATTGCTTTATTTGGGTATGTTATTTATTTGTTATTTAAAAATGTTAAATTTTCTATTTTTGTTTCTATAATGATATTAGTTTTCCTTCCAATAACATTTGAGCATTCATTGCCGAATGCATTTGTTATTCTAACGATGCAGCCATTGATTTTACTTGAAGTTTCTATTATTTTATATATAAAATATATAGAGCAGGAGAACATTAGAGCATTAATAGGATGCGTATTTCTTTTCTTGTGGGCTATGTGTTTATATGAATTTATTATAGTATATGTTTTATTATATCCTATAATTTATTGTATTAAAAATATTAATAGAATAAAGATTAAAGAGATTATCAAATTACATATTCCTTTATTTTTATGTGCACTGATTTATTTAATGTTATATTTTGGACAACGTTTGGTATTTCCGACAACATATAGCGGAAATGAGATTGGTGTTTTGTCGTGGAAACAGATGTATCCGGTTATAAAGACATTATTTTTATCAGCACTCCCAGGATATTATTGTTTAGGTAATTCTAAATATAAATATTTATTTTTAGTCTATAATAATGGGGAATTAGGCGTAAAAAATTATTTAAATCCTATTATTTGGATTTTTTGTATTTGTTTAATCTTTATTTTGGTGGAATTGTGTCATGTACAGAAGATAGAACATGTGAGTTTGGTTCAAAGGTTGCTAATATACTTTAGTGCAATATTTTTTGCAATCGTGCCAGCGGTTCCTAATTCAATAGCCAAGTTGTATCAGGGAAATGTTACAGCTGAGTCATTTACTTCACTGCCGGTTAGTATATATATTTATATTTCTATAATGTTTGGACTTTCATTTTTTTTATGGAATTTTGTTTTAAAAAAAGGACAACGATATCTATGGCTGTTTATATCTGCTATCATACTAATTGGGGCAAGTTTAGTTCAAGTAGATAATAATGTTTTTGCGCAAGAACAGTCACGTAATTATATTAGATTTACCTCAACAGAACGACTGTTTGATTTAACATTCTGGACGGATTATCAAGAAAAGCGTTTTTCTGCACCTACATTATATGAGACTAGAAATGCTTTGGCAGTGGAGGATGGGCATTGGACAGAATATTTAAATAAAAATGGGCTTAGCGTTAGTATAGAAAATAATTGTGATAATGTTAGTGATTGGATTGTTCAACAGGATGATGACTCTTATTTAGTTTCAGTAGATAGCAATATTATATATATTAGTCAAAATTCTAATAAAGAGATTGTTTTGGCAAGAGATTTAGATGGTAATTATAATTTGTATCAGACTACAAGTGTGATTGGCGAAGAAAATCAACAGTATATATATCAATTAGTTAAAAAGTAATATATAATAAATACATTTAAAGGAGAAAGAAAAATGATTAATTTTAATGTACCGCCTGCAGTAGGGAATGAAATAGAGTTTATTAAAGATGCAATTGATACCAGAAAAATTAGTGGCGATGGAAAATATACAAAAAAATGTAGTGAATGGTTTAAAAATCGGACGAAAACAAAGGGAATACTTTTGACGACATCTTGTACGCATGCAACTGAATTAGCTGCACTTTTGTGTGATATACAACCGGGGGATGAGGTAATCATGCCTTCGTATACGTTTGTATCTACAGCAGATGCATTTGTATTAAGAGGAGCCAAA
This sequence comes from uncultured Lachnospiraceae bacterium, assembly GCA_902762905.1. Taxonomy (GTDB): domain Bacteria; phylum Bacillota; class Clostridia; order Lachnospirales; family Lachnospiraceae; genus CAG-590. Next base: position 49,754 of record CACWQE010000005.1, read on the forward strand.
CCGATTTTTGTTGATATAAGGCCGGATACAATGAATATTAATGAAAAGTTAATAGAAAATGCAATTACAGAAAAGACAAAAGCGATTGTTCCTGTACATTATGCCGGAGTAGCATGTGAAATGGATGCGATTATGGCAATTGCTAAAAAATACAATCTATATGTAATAGAGGATGCAGCTCAGGGCGTAATGTCTGAATATAAAGGTAGAGCGTTAGGAACGATTGGTGACGCAGGGTGTTATAGCTTTCATGAGACAAAAAACTATAGTATGGGAGAGGGAGGAGCAATTCTTATTCAGGACGATGAAAAGATGGAACTTGCAGAGATTATTCGTGAAAAAGGAACGAATCGTAGTAAGTTCTTTCGTGGTCAGATCGACAAATATACATGGGTGGAAGCGGGTTCATCTTATCTTCCATCAGAATTAAATGCAGCATATTTATATGCTCAATTAGAGAAAGCAGATGAAATATATGATAATAGAATGGCAATATGGAATAGATATTATCAGGAGCTAGAAGAGTTGGAAGACCAGGGATATATTCAAAGACCTGTTGTGCCAGAAGGATGCAAGCATAATGCACATATGTTTTATATAAAGGCAAGGGATCTAGAGGAACGTACAAGACTGTTGTCATATTTAAAAGAAAATGGAGTAATGGCAGTATTTCATTATATTCCATTGCATTCAGCACCTGCGGGAAAGAGATATGGAGAATTTAGGGGAGAAGATAAGTATACGACAATAGAAAGTGAAAGATTAGCGAGATTACCATTGTATTATGGATTAAAAGATGAAGATCAGACTAGAGTTATTGAGTTGATAAAGGCATTTTATAGAGGAAAGTAACGTGGAAGAATCAAAAGTAAAATCATATATGTATTTGCATATATTATTGTTTATATATTCTTTAGGAGCAGTATGTTCTAAAATGGCAGGAAGAGAGACGTTTCTTTCTTTCAATTTTATTATGTTATATGGGTTGGTTTTGGCTGATTTGTTTATATATGCTATTGTGTGGCAACAAATTTTGAAACATTTACCGTTGGTTACAGCATATGCTAATAAAGCGATTACTGTTATTTGGGGGTTAGTGTGGGGAAAACTTATTTTTAAGGAAAATATAACAATATATAATATTGTTGGTTCAATAGTGATTATAATAGGGATTTATATGGTGGTAAGTGAAAATGAAAATTAACAAATGGTATATTTTACTTTTTTTAATCTCTGTGATGATATCTGCGGTTTCCCAAGTAATATTGAAAAAGAGTGCTGGTAAGACATATACAAATAAAATTAGAGAATATCTTAATATACCGGTTATAATTGCATACGCTTTATTTTTTATGTCATCGTTATTGACGGTGTTGGCATATACACAAGTTCCACTGGCATTAGGACCTGTGCTTGAAACTACAGGGTATATTTGGGTATCCGTGCTAGGAGTGCTGTTTCTAAAAGAAAAGATTGGTAGAAGAAAAATAATTGGTATGATTATTATTGTAATAGGAATTATTATATTTAATGTGAGGTGAGAATATGTTGGAGGATAACTATGATGTTTGCATTAGACCAATTACAATGGATGATACAAATAATATTGTAAGATGGCGAAACAGTGCTGAAGTAAAAAAATATTTCATATATCAAAAGGATTTTACGATAGAAGGACATACAAATTGGATGCTGAATAAGGTTGCAACTGGACAGGTAGTACAATTTATAATCGTAGAGAATCAGACAGGAATGGATATTGGATCAGTATATTTACAGGATATTGACTATGTTCATAAGAAAGCGGAATATGGTATATTTATTGGGGAAGACAGTGCAAAGGGAAAAGGGTATGGAACGCAGGTTGCGAAACTTATGATAAAGTATGCATTTAAGGAGCTGGGTTTACATAGATTGTATTTACGTGCTTTTGCAGATAATAGAAGAGCAATTTCAAGTTATCAGAAAGCGGGTTTCATTTCGGAAGGTCTTTTGAAGGATGATGTATTTGTTAATGGTCAATATCGGGATATAGAATGGATGGGAATAATTGATCAGGAATAAGGAGTGTATGGCTATGAAAGTATCTTATGTAATTCCGTGTTATCGATCAGAGAATACCTTACAAAGTGTAGTAGACGAAATTCGGAATAAAATGATAGAATTAAAAAAATACACCTATGAGATTATATTGGTAGATGATTGTTCACCCGATGGAACATTTAATGTAATAAGAGAATTATGTGTAGAGGATAAAAATATAATTGGCTTGAGTCATGCGAAAAATTTTGGACAGCATGCAGCATTAATGGCTGGATATCATTTTGCAACAGGAGACATAGTTGTGTCCTTAGACGATGATGGACAGACACCGGCAGATGAGGTGGAGAAGCTTATAAATAAAATAGAAGACGGATATGATGTAGTTTATGCGGAGTATGAACACAAACAGCATTCTGCATTCCGAAATTTTGGAAGTAATGTAAATCGCAAAATGACGGAGGTATTATTGGGAAAGCCTAAAGAATTATATATATCAAGTTATTTTGCTGCAAGGCGATTTGTAATTGATGAAATCATAAAGTATCAAAATGCGTATCCATATGTTATTGGATTGATATTAAGAACAACGAAGAATATTTGTAATGTTACAGTAACGCATAGGGAAAGAATAGAGGGAACCTCAGGATATTCAATGAAGAAGCTTATAGCATTATGGGTGAATGGATTTACTTCTTTTTCGGTTATTCCGCTAAGAGCTGCTACTTTTGGTGGTGTGTTTGTAGCATTTTTAGGATTTTTATATGCAATATATACTATTATCACAAAAATTATTGATCCTAATAGGATTATTGGATGGAGTTCAACGATATCTATTATGTTAATTTTAGGAGGATTTACATTACTTGTATTGGGGATGATTGGAGAGTATATTGGTAGAATATATATAAGCTTAAATAATTCCCCACAATATGTAATCCGTTCGGTGTTAAATTACACAGATGATGGAAAAAAAGATGTGTGATGTAATAATAGAAAGAAAATATATTTAATTTAGTATAATTATAAAGGAGATACGAATGAAAGTAGTAATTTTAGCAGGAGGATTTGGAACACGTATTTCAGAAGAGTCTGAGTACAAACCAAAGCCAATGATTGAGATTGGTGGAATGCCAATTTTGTGGCATATTATGAAAGAATATTCACATTATGGATATAATGAATTTGTGATATGTGCGGGGTATAAGCAGCATGTGATCAAAGAATGGTTTGCAGATTATTTTCTGCATACATCAGATATTACGTTTGATTTTACCCAGGGAAATAAAATGATCGTTCATAATCAGTATTCAGAGCCATGGAAAGTAACGGTAGTGGATACTGGATTGCATACGATGACGGGTGGTCGTATTAAGCGAATTCAACCGTATGTGGAGAATGAGACATTCATGATGACCTATGGCGATGGCGTCTGCGATGTAAATATTCATGATTTAGTGGAATTTCATAAAACACACGGAAAGATTGCAACACTTACCTCTGTTTTATTGGAACAGGCTAAGGGAGTGCTTGACATTGGTGGTGATAATGCAGTACACTCGTTCAGAGAAAAGAGTGTGACAGATGGTTCACCAATTAATGCGGGATATATGGTATTAGAACCGGAGATTTTTGATTATATTGATGGGGATGATACTGTCTTTGAGAAGAAGCCATTGGAAAGTCTGGCTGCAAAAGGAGAATTGATGTCGTATTCACATACCGGATATTGGCAGTGCATGGATACGAAGAGAGAGAAAGATATCTTAGAGCAGTTATGGGAACAGAATAAAGCACCTTGGAAGAAATGGGAGGACTAATAACATGTTTGAAAACAAGACAGAAGAACAGGCAAAGAAAGAGATCTTAGGAATGGTTGCAGAATATTGTGATACATTCCATAATCAGAAGAAACCATTTGAACCGGGAGATCGGATTACCTATGCATCACGTGTATATGATCACGAAGAGATGTGTAATTTGGTCGATTCTGCATTGGAGTTCTGGTTAACAGCAGGAAGATATACCGCAGAATTTGAGAAGAAGTTTGCGGATTATCTGGGCGTGAAATATTGTTCTTTGGTGAATTCCGGTTCTTCGGCGAATCTGAATGCTTTTATGGCATTGACATCTCCATTATTGGGAGATCGTCAGGTAAAGCCGGGGGATGAGATGATTACAGTTGCAGCAGGATTCCCAACGACAGTAACTCCGGCAATTCAGTATGGTGTTGTTCCGGTATTTATTGATGTAACAATTCCACAGTATAACATGGATGTTACACAGTTAGAGGCGGCATTGTCCCCAAAGACTAAGGTGGTTATGGCAGCTCATACATTGGGTAATCCATTTGATCTTAAAGCAGTCAAGGAATTCTGTGATAAGCATAATCTGTGGTTGATCGAGGACAACTGCGACGCATTAGGCACGAAGTATACGATTGACGGAGAAGAGAAGTTCTCTGGAACGATTGGCGATATTGGAACGTCTTCTTTCTATCCTCCACATCATATGACAATGGGTGAAGGTGGTGCCGTATATACGAATAATGCATTGCTTAACAAGTGTATCCGTTCTTTCCGTGACTGGGGAAGAGACTGTGTGTGTGCATCTGGTCAGGACAACCTTTGTGGTCATCGTTTCGATAAGCAGTATGGAGAGTTGCCATTAGGATATGATCACAAGTATGTATATTCTCATTTTGGATATAATCTGAAAGCAACGGATATGCAGGCGGCTGTTGGTTGTGCACAGATTGTGAAATTCCCGGGATTTGTTGAGAAGAGAAGACATAACTTCGATCGTTTGAAGGCAGCACTTGCAGGTTGTGAGGATAAGCTGATTCTTCCGGAAGCATGTGAGAATGCAAGACCAAGCTGGTTTGGTTTCCTTATTACTTGCAAGGAAGGCATTGATCGTAATAAAGTGGTTCCTTATATTGAGAATCATGGTGTGCAGACAAGAATGTTGTTTGCAGGTAATCTGACAAAGCATCCTTGTTTTGATCAGATGAGAGCATCTGGGGAAGGATATCGTATTGTAGGTGATCTTGCGAATACAGATCGTATTATGAGAGATACATTCTGGGTAGGCGTATATCCGGGAATGACCGATGAGATGATTGATTACATGGCACAGGTGATTAAAGAAGCTGTGAATCAGTAAGAGAATAACAACAGAGTGAAAGTGGTGGAGTTGTGAAAGCATCTGATTATATAGTAGAATATTTGATTAATAAAGGAATTACGGACGTGTTTGGTTATCCGGGAGGAATGGTTACACATTTGATGGATTCATTTAGTAAATATCCCGATAAGATTACAGCACATGTAACATATCATGAACAGGGAGCAGCGTTTGCTGCATGTGGTTATGCACAAGCTAGTGGTAAGGTAGGTGTTGCGTATGCAACAAGCGGACCGGGAGCTACGAATCTAATTACAGGTATATGCAATGCGTATTATGATTCAATTCCAACCCTGTTTATAACAGGTCAGGTCAATACATTTGAATCAAAGGGAAATTTGGGTGTTAGACAAAGAGGCTTTCAGGAAACCGATATTGTAAGTATGGTGCAACCGGTAACGAAGTACGCAATTCGTGTAGAAGAAGCAGATAAGTTAAGATGGTATTTGGATTATGCTTTTATGGCTGCAAACGAAGGGCGCAAGGGACCGGTTCTATTAGATATTCCAATGAATATTTTCAGAGCTGATATAGTTCCGGAAAAAATGAAGGGATATGAAGAGGACACAAAGCAATCAGTCTGTTATGTAGAAGATGAATCGGCATATGAAGTATTAGTGGACGCATTGCAAAATGCGGAAAAACCGGTTTTAATTGTTGGAAATGGTGTGAAGATTGCAAGAAAAGTTGCTGCGTTAAGAAAATTACTTTCAAGATGTAGAATTCCGGTTGTGACAACAATGTTGGCTGTGGATGTTGTAGGTGATCAAAGCTATGGATTTATTGGGGCTTATGGAACTAGATGCGCTAATTTTATTGTTGCTAAAAGTGATTTGGTCATTACATTAGGCGCAAGATTGGATGTTCGTCAGGTTGGTGCACAACGCGATCGGTTTGCTCCAGATTCCAAATTAATTCGGGTTGATATTGATGAGGGCGAGTTACAGTATAAAGTACATGATAATGAGATTCCTATATGTGCGGATCTGGGAAATGTAATTGATTATTTAGATAAGCAGTTGCCAGACCGGGAATATGCGGATTGGAAAGCAATCTGTGATTATTTGAAGGAATGTTTACAAGGGATGGATGACCGAACCCCGAATCGCATTATGAAAAGATTAAGTGATCACCTTGCAGATAAGGCGATTGTTACTACAGATGTAGGACAGAATCAGGTTTGGGTTGCGCAGTCTCTTGAGATAAAGAATCAGCAAAGACTATTCTTTTCTGGTGGGCATGGTGCAATGGGATATTCACTTCCTGCGTCAATTGGTTGTGCAATTGCTACAGGGGATGTAGTGTATAGCTTTAATGGTGATGGTGGAATACAGATGAATATACAGGAATTACAGACAATAGTACGAGAACAGTTGCCAATTAAGATAATTCTTGTTAATAATGTAGCACTTGGAATGATACGTCATTTTCAGGAGATGTATTTTGAAGATAATTATTACCAGACAGTTCCTGCTGGAGGATATACAGTTCCTGATTTCAAAGGTATCGCGCAGGCATATAAGATACCATATCATTGTATAGAGTCTGTGGATGATATAGATGAGAAGGTTTTGACAATGTCAGGTCCGGAATTTTTGGAGATAAAATTAGATGAGCCAACATATGTATTCCCTAAATTGGAATTTGGAAAACCCAATCAGGATCAAGAACCGTTGATGGATCGGGATTTGTTTGAGAAACTTATGAAATTAGATCTAGATAACATAAAAGAATTGAAAGGTTGAAAGTATGAAACGAATTGTTCTGACAGGTGCAACCGGTTCAATAGGTATTGCAATTATACAACAATGTATCCAACAAGGAATAGAAGTGTATGCTTTGGTTCGAAAGAATTCGGCACGTAATATCCGCATTCCACAGCATGAGAAAGTTCATTTAATAGAATGTGATCTTGAGCAATTGAAGAATCTGGATACAAGTAAGATACAAGCGTGTGATACTTTTTATCATCTGGGGTGGGCGGCAACTACTGGTGATGGTAGAAATAATATGACAGTACAGCTTAAGAATGTTGAATATACCTTAGATGCGGTGGCATTAGCGGCAAGATTAGGATGTCATACCTTTGTAGGAGCGGGTTCTCAGGCAGAATACGGTAGATATGAAGGCAAGCTGAATGAGAAAATACCGACATTTCCCGAGAATGGTTATGGTATGGCAAAGTTATGTGCCGGACAGATGAGTCGGATAGAATGTCAGAAGGTAGGACTTCGATATGTCTGGGTCAGGATCTTAAGCATATACGGACCATATGATAATGATAATACGATGGTTATGTCGACAATTCGTAAGTTGTTACAAGGAGAACGTCCATCTTTAACGAAAGGAGAACAACAATGGGATTATCTGTATTCAGACGATGCTGCAAGAGCAATGTTGTTATTAGGTGGTCGTGAGTCTGCAAAAGGTATATATTGTTTAGGAAGTGGTAATGCATGTGCTCTACGTGATTATGTGTTGGCAATCCGGGATGCAATTGATCCGAATGCGGAGATTGGTTTTGGAGATGTTCCGTATGGAGAAAGACAAGTTATGTATCTTTGTGCGGATTCAGGTAAGTTAGTTCGGGATACAGGATTCCAACCGGAAACATCATTTGAGGAAGGAATTCAATCTACAATTGATTGGATGAAAAAGAGGTTAAACTATGAAGAAGATTAGTATTATGATACCTTGCTACAATGAAGAAGAAAATGTCAGAGAAATATGTAAGGCAGTGATTGAGGAATTGAATCGGAGTCTTCCATCATATGATTATGAAATTCTATTTATTGATAATGATTCAACGGATAAGACAAGACAATATATTCGTGAAATATGTGCTACGAATAAGAAAGTAAGGGCTATTTTCAATGCTAAGAATTTCGGACAGTTTAATTCTCCTTATTACGGATTGTGTCAAACAGTTGGAGATTGTACAATCTGCTTATGTTGTGATTTTCAGGATCCGATTGAGATGATTCCTCGTCTGGTACAGGAATGGGAAAAGGGCGCCAAAATAGTATGTGCTATTAAAACTTCAAGCAAAGAAAATAAGATTATGCGTTTCTTACGTACCTGCTATTATAAGATGATTAAAAAGATGTCGGATGTAGAACAGATTGAGCATTTTACAGGTTTCGGGTTATATGATAAGAGCTTTATAGAGGTGTTGCGTAATCTGAATGATCCAACACCATTTTTGCGTGGAATTGTGGCGGAGTTAGGCTATAAGCGTGTAGATATTCCTTATGAACAACAGAAACGGAAGGCTGGTAAGACACATAATAATTGGTTTACGTTATATGATGCGGCAATGTTAAGTTTTACTTCTTATACGAAGGCAGGACTTCGTATGGCAACCTTACTTGGTTTTATTATGTCTGGAATTAGCTTGGTGGTTGCTCTTGTATATCTGATTCTGAAATTAATATATTGGAATCGATTTGCAGCAGGAATGGCGCCAATATTATTAGCGGTGTGCATTCTTGGTTCTGTGCAGCTATTCTTTATTGGTTTCTTAGGAGAGTATGTGTTAAGTATTAATAAACGAATAATGCATCGACCATTAGTAATAGAAGAAGAAAGATTGAATTTTGATGAGGATGGGGAGGAGAGTACGAATGTTTGATGTTTCATTTTACAAAGATAAGAAAGTGTTAATTACAGGACATACAGGTTTTAAAGGTTCCTGGATGTGTCAGTTATTGATTATGGCAGGAGCTAAGGTGACCGGGTATGCATTAGAAGCACCGACAGATCCAAGTTTGTTTGATATGTGTCATCTGGCGGATTCTATGGATTCTGTAGTCGGAGATGTGCGGGATCTTGCCCATATGCAGAAGGTGTTTGAACAGGCACAACCGGAAATTGTAATTCATATGGCTGCACAGCCATTAGTAAGAGAGTCTTACAAGAATCCGGTATATACCTATGAGACGAATGTGATGGGTACTGTTAATGTATTGGAATGTGTACGTAATACTCCGTCTGTGAAGTCTTTTGTAAATGTTACAACAGATAAAGTGTATCTGAACAAAGAATGGGAGTGGGGATATCGCGAGAATGAGGAGTTGAATGGATATGATCCATATTCAAATTCAAAGTCCTGTTCTGAGCTAGTTACGAGTAGTTATGAGAATTCATTTTTTAAAGATATGGATGTTGCGATTTCAACAGCACGTGCAGGTAATGTAATTGGAGGCGGCGATTTCGCGACGGATCGTATCATTCCGGATTGTATTCGCGCTGCGGAGAAGAAAGAAGATATTGTTGTAAGGAATCCTTTTTCAACCAGACCGTATGAGCATGTATTAGAGCCTGTAGTTGCATATCTTATGATTGCAAAGGCTCAGTATGAAGATAAGAAGTATGCGGGTAATTACAATGTAGGTCCGAATGATACAGACTGTTGGACAACAGGGAATCTTGTTTCATTATTCTGCGATAAATGGAATGCTCGGACAGGGGATTCAATTAAGTGGATCAATAAATACGATGGAGGTCCACATGAAGCTAATTTCTTGAAATTGGATTGTTCTAAGCTTAAGAATACCTTTGGGTGGAATCCGAGATGGGATGTAACGACTACAATGGAGAAGATTGTGGAATGGTCACATATTTATTTACAAAATGGTGATGTGGTTGCCTGTATGAAGAAACAGATTGAGGAGTTTGTTAATTGATTTTTGCTGATCTGAAATTGAGGAGATTATATAATTATGACAGATAAGAAGAAGTGGCTATTACAAATATTATGCGTTTTTATACCTGCTGTATTATTTGTAATGTTTATATACACGGATATTATGGAGACGACAAGAGATGGAATTACATTCTGGAATGCTTTATTTTCCGGAAAAATAAGAGAATTTTATGTAATGAATTCCGATGTTGTGATCAGTAACCAATTTGGTATAAGTAATTGTGCAATCTACGATATACCAGTGTATATTTTAATTGCTATATGGAATCTTCCGCTCTGGATATATGAGAAGATTACAGGATTGTATGCATTAGATTCTATGTTAGGTGTGTTATGGGCCAAAGCAGTTGCACTTCCATATCTGGTTGGGATTCAATATTGTATTACGAAGATTGGACGAGAATTAAAGGGAGACACTTATCCTGTTAGATTGTCAATAATGATGACATTATCATCTGTTTTTATTTTGACTCCGATTTTAATTATGGGACAATATGATGCAATGTCTCTGTTTTTTATGATGCTTGGGGTATTAGCATATATAAAAGGAGAGAATAAAAAGTTCGTTTTTTGGTTTGCAATTGCACTTCCGTTTAAAATGTTTGCATTGTTCGTATTTATTCCCTTAGTTTTGTTAAAAGAAAAGAGAATTCGATATATTTTGTTACAGGGAATAGAGGGGTGTTCATTCTTATTATTATGTAAGATTGTTCAAAAAGTATTTTTTATTCCCGATACAAACACGGCAAATTATCTTTCGGGACATTTGTTGACTTTTATTTTCCAAAGTCAGATAAACTTTGTATATGAAAGTAGTTCCATTTTTATATTTGCATTTGTACTTGTTTGCTTGTTCTGCTATCTAAAAAAGACGCCGGAACAGGAGGAGATAGGAAGGTGGGCTTTGTATGTAAGTCTGCTTGGATTGGCTGTATTCTTTATGACAAGTTTAACCCATCCACAATGGAGTTTACTGCTCTTTCCTTTTGTGGAATTGCTTATCTGCTGTTCAGAAGAGAAACATATGAGAGTAGGCTTATTGCTGGAAACAGTATTTTCCTTTGGATTGCTGCTTGCACAGATTATATATTATTATTGGGTGTTTAATGTAAAAACTAGTGTTTTTACATTAGCTGGTAAGTTATTTTATAATGGAAAAAGAAGCGTAGATTTCTCTATTCGGGAAGTGTTAGCAGGTCATAGTGCAGGATTAGATGTAGGATATTTGAATATTATTGGGGGAGGAGTATTTGTCGCGGGATTATTATTCTTCTTGTATTGGAGTAAGCCAGATACGAGAAGAGATCAGTTTGCTGAGATGGAGTTATCCTGTGAGGGGATGATTGCACTGAGATTGCTTGCAATGGCAATGGTAGGAGCTGCATTAATAGTAATATTATTGTAATAGATGAGGATTCGGAAATGTTATTTAGTTCAATGATTTTTTTATGGGGATTTTTACCGATTGTTTTTTTGCTATATTTTATGGCGAAGGAACAATATCGTAACTATATTCTTTTGATTGCGAGTATTATTTTTTATGCCTGGGGAGAGCCGATATATATTTTATTAATGCTATTATCTATTAGCTGTAATTATGTATTTGGACTATGTATTCATAAGACAGGTAAGCAGACTGTTAGAAGAATATGGCTCATTGTATGCGTGACTGTAAATCTTGGGTTATTGTGGTACTTCAAATATTCAACTACATTCTTTTCTTTAGTCAATCGTATAGCAGGACAGGATTATATTAAGATCAAAGAGATCATATTACCAATAGGTATATCATTCTATACATTTCAGGCAATGTCATATGTCATTGATCTGTATCGAGAAGAGATACCGGTTCAGAAGAATATATTAAATCTTGCGTTGTATATCAGCTTTTTTCCACAATTGATTGCCGGACCGATTGTAAAGTACAAAGAGGTCAATGAACAATTAGAGCATCGTATTGTAAAAGAAGATGATCTTGCATATGGAATCAAGCGGTTTATCTATGGTCTGGGAAAGAAAGTGTTAATATCCAATACAGTTGCAGCAATTGCGGATAACATGTTTGCAGTGGGAGTGGACAATTTGGAAACAGCATTGACTTGGTTTGCAGTTGCCATGTATACACTTCAGATTTATTTTGATTTCTCCGGCTATTCTGATATGGCAATTGGTTTGGGGCGAATATTTGGATTCCGATTTATGGAGAACTTTAATTATCCGTATATCTCACAATCCATTAAAGAATTTTGGAGAAGATGGCACATTTCTTTATCTGGTTGGTTCCGTGATTATGTATATATACCATTAGGTGGTAATCGGAAAGGAAAGTTTCGAACTTATTTTAATCTATTTATTGTATTTCTATTGACGGGAATCTGGCACGGTGCAAGTCTTAATTTTCTTTGCTGGGGCTTGTGGCATGGATTCTTCATTGTGATTGAGAGACTGGGATTTGGAAGACTATTAGAGAAGAATCCAATGAAAATATTCAATCATATATATACTATGTTGATTGTTGTAATTGGTTGGGCGATGTTTCGGTGTAGTTCTGTCGGGGAAGCTATTACGATTCTTAAGGCAATGGGAACTTTACATAGTGCAAATGGATATGTATTGCGTAATTTTGTTACTAATTATGATTGTATTGTTATAGTGCTGGGAATATTATTTTGTGGAGTTGTGCAGAAAGCGGTACCAAAGATTGCTGTCTGGTTCCACGAGAATAATAATAATGTATTAGAATATATTTTGCTATTTGCGGTGATGGGATTGAGTATAATGTCATTAGTAAGTGGAACGTATAATCCATTTATTTATTTTCAGTTTTAGGGAGAAATCGTATGAATAAAAAGAAAATATTTATTGGAATATTTATTGCCATGATTACGGTACCGTGGATCATATATCCGTTCCTGACAAAGTGGCTGGATACAGATAATTATGAGAATCGCGAATTGGCAGTTCGTCCGATCCTTGGAGAGACAGCGATTCGTGAATACCCATCTGCATATGAAAATTATTTTAACGACCATTTACCGTTTAAGAATCAGATCCGTTCATTGAATAGTGCAATGGATGTTTTGTTGTTCCATAGTTTGGATTCAGATAAGGTAATCTTAGGGAAAGAAGGATGGTTGTTTTATAAGGCAGAGGGGTGTTTAGAGGATTATCGTGGATTACAAAGTTATACAGAAGCAGAATTGGCAGAAATGAAACAGAATCTTCAAACGATTCAGAAGTGGTTTGAGGATCGGGGCATAGAAGTTGTGATCAATATTGTACCGAATAAGGATGAAGTGTATGCACAATATATGCCGGAAGATATTCAGGTAGTGAATTCCGTAAGTAAAACAGAACAGGCAGTAGATTATCTGAATAAAGAGATAGATATGCCAATTATATATGATCTGGATAATCTAAAGGAGAAGACGCAGAAACATCAGATTTATTGTAAGTATGACACACATTGGAATTATATTGGTGGCTATTATGGGGCACAGACGATTGGTAAGGCAATTGGAAAAACATTACCGGAGATAGCAGACGAGGATATTGTTAAATGGTCTAAGAAGGTGTTACCGGTTGCACCACAGCAACGTGGAAATACTTATGATCTATCTATGATGATCAGTCTGCCACATGTGTTAGATGCTCACAAGGACAAAAAATATATGGTCAAATATAAACCAGACGTAAAGGTTCAAAGTGAATCGTTGGCATCATACAGTGATGTAGATACGATGGAATATACATCAAATGCAGAAGATGATCGACATCTTGTAATGATAGGAGATTCGTTTTCAAATCTTGATATGCCATATCTGGCAAAAGAGTTTCAGAAATGCAGTGGTATTTGTTACTTACATTATGAGAATAATTATATAACAAGTCGCAATCCGGATATTGTTGTAATTCAATTTGTAGAAAGAAGAGCAGGAAGATTTGATCAGACGATTATGGGTTTATTAGATATGGAAGAATAAAAAGGAAACCAACGATATCTTCGTTGGTTTCCTTTTTGCATAAGTTATATAAATAATATTATTCTATATATATGTGACTAATTAATCCACTTAGTGAACGCGGGTCCGCAGAATCAGGGGCAGGGGGGTGTATACCGTTAAAGGCAAAAGTAATCTCAAATTCGTTTGATTTAATATAGTCCTTAATGTCAATTGTTTCACCAAAATGAGGTGTTTCTTTTGTGTTGATAGTACTGACTTTCTTACCATTTACTAGTATATCTAAATTTGTTACTTCACTGAAATCTTCTGGTACGTATCCTTCTATTGTAATGGAATTATGCCGGCGATGATGAAATACGATAGTGCCTTCTCCTTCTATCCAACGATAATTCTCATTGCTTTGATCAAGCCAACCATCTTCAAATGAGACTGTTGTAAGTTCGTTTGGAAACCAAATATCTAAAGGAGAGTAGCTTAAATATAATTCATAAGCAAAATACCATATGGTTATAATATAACAACCCAATAGAAGAAGTGTAGAAAGTTTTTTGAATAAATTTTGCTTGGATATAATGAAATGATTTATTTTTTGTATTAAATTTTTGTTATTGAAAGATTTTGATATAGTGTTGGATATTTGATTTAACTTTAGGAGTATTCTTTTATCAGATCCAATTAGGAATGATAAGATAGGTATTTTCTTGATTGTTTTCCATATCAAAGTTCCTAACGAGATAGATATAAGTACAAACAGCCAGAAAAAATGATTGCCAACATTGCTGGAAGGAGTAATATTAGCCAATTCTGTAGCAGGAATAAGTTTCATTATATATAAAAGAATGAAAGTAAGCTTAAATAACCCAAAATGCAACAGAAGGATACCAAGAGTGTTTTGCCCGATGTTTGTAAACAGATTAATGCATTGTATATTATGTAGTTGTGCTATAAGGATAGAAAGACAATATAGCCATATAATACCATTAATACATGTAAATGTATTAAGGAGAATGTTATGAAAAGAACGGGCGGTATAATCAATTGCAACATTTTTTAGAGTTCCACAATATAACATAATTAAGGTAGAAGTTAATATAAGCGGTAATATTATCTTTTTGTTATAACAGGAAAGTGTGTTATTACAATAGTGCTTTACAATATAGCCAACACTATAGAAAAATTGTGCAATGAGACAAAGGTCAATGGGATAATGTTCATTCAATTGGTTTTTGCTAATACATAAATATCCTAAAATATATATTAAAATAGTGAAAGCAAAGTAAATATGTATATTTTTATTAGAAATATACCATATGAGACGAACCATAATAGTAATAATAAATAGTACAATTAAGAACCATGCTCCACCTAATAACCAAGCGTAGATTCTGCCATATTTAAAAAATTGTTCAAGTATATCATGAAAACCAATATAGGATAAATTTCCAAACCAATTTTGATATTTGCCAAAATGGTTTAGTGTTGCCATTAACGCACAGTTTAAAAGTAATAAAGAAAAAGTTGGGAGCAATAGTGTGTAGATACGTTTAATAAGTAATATAATAATATTATCGGAATCATGCTTTGCTACGTAACCAGATATAAAAAAGAATGCGGCTAGATGAAATTGATAAATATACATATTAAAAAGACCGGTGGCATGCCCAAGTACAACTAAAATAATAGATAATGCTTTGAAAATATCAATCCATAATATACGTTGTGAGTGATTGCTGTCTATGTTCATATTGATTCTCTCCTATGATTATTAGTATAAATAATTGTAAATTTATTTTATAATATAAAAGAGAAAGCGTCAATAAGCTTAGAGGACTTTAGAGGATGGACTAAATTATCCAAATGAATTGCAAACATGGAAACTCTGTTATATAATAAAACAGATAGTCTGTTTAGAAATTGTAGTTGAAAGGGGAATTAGATTGAGTAGTAGAGAATTCAGCCATATATTTGCTGTTTGTGCATACAAAGAATCACCTTACTTAGAACATTGCGTGAAGTCTTTGTTGAATCAGACGAAGAAGAGTAAGATTATTATGTGTACGTCAACACCATGTGAATATATCAGTAATATTGCAGAGAAATATTCGATTCCGTTGTATGTAAGGGACGGAAAAAGTGATATCAAAGATGATTGGAATTTTGCGTATGATTGTGCAGATGCAGACTTTGTGACGATTGCACATCAGGATGATGAATATTCAAAGCATTATGAAGAGGCTTTATATAAAAAGTTGCAGAGTATGAAGAATCCGGATGAGGTTATCATGTTTCTTACCGATTATGTGCCGTTGAAAGATAGTACGGGATTACAGAGAGATATTAACAGTAAGATTCGCAGACTTTTGAGAACTCCTTTGAAATCTGAGAGGCTGGCATCTAAGAAGTGGGTTCGTAAGATGACGTTAGCATTTGGTAATTCTATTTGTTGTCCGGCAGTGACATACAATAAGAAAAAGTTAGGAGCAAGTGTATTTGTTTCGGAGTATAAGTTTAATATTGATTGGGATACATTTTTGATGCTTGCTAAGAAAGATGGAACATTTGCATATGTTGATCGTCCGCTAACACATTATCGGGTGCATGATGGAGCAACAAGTAAAGAATTTATCGAGAATCATTTGCGAATTGATGAGGATACAAGAATGTTTGACCAGTTCTGGCCACATTGGATCACAAGATTAATTATGGTATTTTATAAGAAAGCATATGATACATATAGCAATTAGGAAATGGAGAAAGAATAAGAATGAGTACGAATCGTAATACCCCAACGCTTTATATTGTAATTCCTTGTTATAATGAACAGGAAGTGTTACCGATTACTTGTAAGGAGTTTTTAGCAAAGATTAATGAATTGGTTGGTCTTGGTAAGATTACCGATGATAGCCGTATATTATTTGTGAACGATGGAAGTAAGGATGATACATGGAATATTATTTGCAGGCTTGCCGAAGAAGACAAGCACTACCTTGGAATTTCACAGAGCCGGAACCGGGGACATCAGAATGCAGTATTAGCAGGTCTGATGGAGGCAAAAGATCGGTGTGATATTACAATTAGTATTGATTGTGATGGGCAGGATGATATTAATGCCATGAATGATATGGTGGATGCTTATTTAGATGGTGCTGAGATTGTGTATGGTGTTAGAAATAAGCGTGATACGGATACGTTTTTCAAACGATTTACAGCAGAAGCATTTTATCATTTGTTGGACTGTATGGGGGTTGAGACTGTATTTAATCATGCGGATTATCGGTTGATGAGTAGTAGAGTGTTGCAGGAATTTGCTAATTTCAAGGAGGTCAATCTGTTTTTGAGAGGAATGGTGCCGCTTGTTGGATTCAAGAGCACTTCGGTATATTATGCCAGACATGAGAGAATTGCCGGAGAAAGTCATTATCCGCTAAAGAAGATGTTAGGATTAGCCTTTGATGGAATTACAAGTCTTTCGGTTAAACCAATTCGTATGATTACATCATTGGGATTTGTGATTGCACTTCTTAGTTTTATTGGAATTATATGGGTAATGGTTGGGGCCATTGCAGGAAACACGGTACATGGCTGGGCATCAACGACGTGTCTGCTATGTTTCCTAAGTGGTGTGCAATTAGTCAGTGTAGGTGTAATTGGTGAATATATTGGCAAGATCTATATGGAAGTGAAACATAGACCGCGATATATTATCAGTGAGAAGACCTATGATCATAATGAGGATAATACAGAGCAGATGTAATAGCGTGATATAGGAATTAGAATTAAAGGAAAATATGGTATGTTAAAGAGTAAGCTGAATAATAAGAAACTGATAGTTGGAAGCTATGTGTGTCTGTTCCTGTTTCTGGAATTATTTCATAGCTTTATTGGAATGTATTTTGATGACTATGGAAATGCATCTTTAAGTTATGGCTATCATGCTGATGTATTGGGAATGAATTGGACATTGGAGGATCTCGGACAATGGGCACATTGGATCTACTTTAATTTCTCCGGGCGGATTATGTGTGGATCGATATTGAATCTATTGTTCAAGATAGGTGGTGGACAACATCTGTTTATGGCGATTCAGGCGGGAATTCTTACCCTTATGTTCTATATGATGTATCGTCTGGTTATGTATTATACCGGACAGAAGGATAATGTATGGATTGCAGTTATGGTTGTTGCATTATTCTTTATTATGCCGCCAGATATGTATCGCTGGAATCTCTGTTGGGCATCAGCTTCGGTGTTATATATATGGCCGTTACTTCCGTTTTTTGCAGTAGTGTATCTGCAGTTTTTGTTAAGACAAGAGGATTTGGCAAGCTGGAGGAAAGCTCTATATAATGTTATTTGCATAATAGGAATCTTATTTACTGCATTTTCACATGAACAGACCGGACTGTCGATTGCAGGTTACATGGTAATTGTATGTGTTTATCAGTGTATTGTGCAGAAGCAATTTGTGGTAAGAGATGGAATATATGCGATATTAGGTGTGGGAACATATTGTGCGTTATTCTTTGCTCCGGGTAACTGGAATCGTTTAGATGGAAATACAGAGTTTGCAGAGTTAAGCTTCTTTGAAAAGATTGCACATAATTATGAACCGTTGATGGGATGTCTGTTTCCAGTATCTTTCATTGTATTATATGGTGTTATTACAGTAATACTATTGTTCTTTGCATACCGTAAGTATAAGAACGAACAGAAGAGATTACCGTTAGTTTTGAATACAATTGCATTGATATTATTGGCTGGAGCAGCAGTAGGAAGCATTGTGAAGATAACGGTGGTTGCTTTAGTATGTGAAACGGGCTATCTCATTACTGTTTTTGTAAGTCTGATTCTATATAATGTGGACAGGGATAGAATCTATGTTACGTTCCTTCTGATTGCATCAGCATTATCAGCATTTTGTGTTCTGATTTCACCAACTTTGCCAATGCGGTGTTTTACAGAGTGGATCTTGGTCATCCATATAGTGCTTTTGATCTGTTGTTATGACTTTTGGGGAGAATTTCTGTATGAGAAGAATCGCAAGTTGTATATATGCTGGGTTGTGCTCTATGTTGTTACATGTATATATGCAGCTAAGACATTTGGTGGATATGCGATTGGATATTGTGCGAATAAGGGGGCATTGGAATACAATGAAGAACAGTTGCAGAATTTATCAGAGACAGATAATAAAGTGTATCTGTATAAGTTGCCAAATGATTTTTTTGCACCAACGATGCCATATGCTGAAGGACAGGAATATATTGAATATTGGATGAAAGAATACTATGGGATTAGTAATGATGTAGAATTTATATGGACGAAAAATAACATGGTTTCTTACGATACGCAGGGTGATTTTTATGAAGATGGCTGGTTTGGTCAGGAAGGAATGATTTCCACTACAAAAGAATGTTGGGCGAACATGATGGTACTTAATTGTTATGTGCCAGAGGAAAAGGCAGATGCACAGGATATTACAATCGTTACTAATGGAAAAGAAACAAAATATCATCTTGTTGAGGGTGACAATCAAATTGTTTTGAAGATAAAATTTGGCAAAAAAAATCAAGTTAAGATTTTGGCGGAGCAAGCAAAAATATTATCCAAGGATGATAAAAGAAACTTATCGTTTCTTATTTCATATTATTTTGAATAATTTAAGGAATGGTGTAGAATTGAGGAAAATATGTTGAAAAAAGTATTAAAGAATGGTTTATTATTGGCATTCGCTTTATTGTGTATTGCATATCCCATATATATATTAATTATCAGACCGGGTTTTTTTCATGGTCCGTTTTCGGCGTCAAGTAATCATGCGATGTATCAGGAACTGGTTATATGGTTACTTGTTATGTTGATTGGATTAAGATGGAAGAATCTGAATTGGATATATGCTGTTGTGATTGTCTTTTCGTATGCGCATGTTATGTTATTGCCAATGGCTTTGGCGATTGGTTATACATTGCTGACGTATTTAATAGGGGCATATATCTGTGAGAAGTTGAAATGGCATTCAAAAGGAAATATACAATTAGGAGCATATTTTCTGGGAATGGTTATATTAACCATTCTATATGCTGTATTATCCTTACTGCGTATTGGTTCGATTCGGAATCTTCGTATAGTGGATGCGTTGCTACTGATCTTATTTGGAGTGTGGTTCCTTAAAAGGCAATCAACTCCGGTCCGGACCTGGTGGAAGAAGAACACGGTGTCTGCTAATGTATATATGAAAGTAGCAGTTGTCGTATGTTTTGTTTTTTTGATGATTGGAAGGGCAAATGTAAGTGTTGACGTAGATTCTGCATGGTATGGTTTACGTTCAGCATATGTATTGGATAATCAGATTGGAATATTTGAGGATCTCAAACTAGTTGGTTGTGTGTATACCTATCCGAAGGGATATGAAGTTTACCAACTACCATTGTCTGGACTTCCATCATATGGATATGTATATGCCGGAAATATTGTAATGGCAATTATGGTATTATTAGTAGTATATAAGATTGCACGGTTATTCATGAATTCCGAACAATCTATGTGGGTCATGATTATGGTCGCTGCGATTCCGGGAATTATGAATATGGGAATTACGGCAAAGCCAGATATTATGACGTTGCTGATCCAATTATTACAAGTCTATTATTCGATTCTTCTATTACAGAAAAGAGAGGCACTATATCTTGGATTAGTTGGGGCAACATATATATATGCACAATCATTAAAACCTACGGCCGTTATGTTTTCAACGACATTGGTTATTGCACTTTTGTTTGTCATAATCGTCTATCGGGTTAAAGTAGGGTGGAATAAGAATTCCTTGATATTGTGGATAGTATCAGGAATAGATCTGGCATTTATCTGGTATCGGACATACCTCTTAACCGGGATTCCAGCTACATCGGTATGGGGCAGATTGTTTCGGATGTTAGGTATGCAGGAAAAATATCCATATGCAAGTGGTCAGATTTCACAATTTCGTCCAGGAGGGTTGTTTAGCCAGGAAGTAATACAAGGAACCTTGACTAGAATGAAAGAATTCTTTTTTGCACCGAACTCTGCGGATACGGATCATATTATTATAGCATGGGGATCAAGTTTGTGTATATTCTTTGTAGTAATAGCATTAGCAGGGGCATTAGTGAATGTACGACATACGGTAGCCATTTTAAAAAAGAATGCAGTTGCATGTTTTCTTGGTCTGTTATTGGTGGGGGAATTTGTTGGTTGTGTATTGTGCTTGTGGGTGCTTTCGAAACCGGATGGTAATTATTTTATGTTGTTTTATTGCATCGTTGCAATGGTGGGAGCGATTTACTTACAGCGGATACTGATACAGCAGAAAGTATTTGTATCCAATATGGTATATCTAATATTTGTACTATTTATACCGACGAATATTGTGCTTACCGGATGTGGCAATTGGGCATGGGCAGGGGCCTTTAATCCAATTGATTGGGTTAATCGGGGATTTGCAAACCACGAGCAGGACACCAAACGGGCATGGAAAGCACAAGGTTGTGATAAGATCTATGATATCATGGTGGCAGATAGAAGCAATAAAGTTCTTGGATATGCGATACATCCCAATGTGGAACTGATTCCCTGTGTTATGGAAAGTGAGCAGGATGTAAGTTTCTGGGGAAATGCGGCATTGACTGCTACTACAGAGAATTTCAGAGAATTTGTAGAGTATGAGAATTATGATTATATATTCATAAGTAATGAATACATTACACCAGAGTCTGGTGCCTATTCCTATATGGATGATTTGATTGATGCAGGAATGGTAAAGAATGTTGTCACAGAGAATGGATTTCTTCTGTTAGAGATGGGAACACCGGATGATACGCACAGTAAAGAAGAGATGAAACAGCAGTATCATTCCGTATGGGAAGAAGAGCCGGAAGAATAATGAACACATAGGGGAAGGAATATTAGAAGCATATGAGTAACACACATGACAATAATTTTTCAATATTACATTGGCTGGGATTGACATTGGTAATCTGGGGACATCAGTATGTATTGATGGGTTTGAATGCTCCGGTTGTATTAGGGGGCGTATGTCATGAAATAGGGCTTAAAATATTATTTGTGGTAAGTGGTTATCTGGTGACAAAGAGTTTCCAGAATTCCACTTCCTGCATGCAGTATATGACAAAAAGGGTGAAAAGGATCTTTCCACCCTTAATTTTATGTGTTATTAGTATGGCATTGGTGTTAGGACCAATTGTGACAACGAAGAGTATGCATCGATATTTCCTCAAAGTTCCTGCTTTTATCTGGAAGAATATTTTGTTAAGACCGACATTTAATCTGCCGGGGGTATTTCTTAAGAATCCGTCCTCCCGTGCGTTGAATGGTTCATTATGGTCATTGCCGGTTGAATGTTTTTGCTATGTCATTCTTATGGTAGTGGGTGTATTGATCCGGAGAATTCGCAGATATTCACGTTCTATTGCAGAGATGATTGGGGTTGCATTTTTTGGAGTTGTTTATCTGCTATATGCATTGTACACGAATGGCTTAATGACAGGAGATGCAGTTGTCTGGGGAACAGATTGGATCTATGCTTGTAGTATTTTTGTATATTTTGCAGCAGGAAGTCTGATTGCTTTCTTACGGATGGAGAATGTGTGTAAGTTGCAGTATGCTGTACTTGGATTAGTATTTTACATGGTGTTGCCGGAATGGCTGATAATATTAAGACCTGCATTGTTAGCATATGCTGTGATCAGTCTGGCATTGTCTGCACCAACAAAGCTAAGTCGTTTTCTGGATCAACATGCGTATTATTATGCGGGATATTTGTGGGCATTTCCTATACAGCAATTTTTCATCTATTTCTTAATGGTGAGACATGCCGTGAAGATGGAACCGACTTTGCTGTTTCTGATTAGTTACGCTGTGATTATCTGCGTGGCATGGGTTATGACGGAAGTGGTGGATGGGGTATGTAAGGGTAGTGACTCCCGAAATTGAAAATAAGGATTATTATTTTTAAATATATTATAGGCTATTGCTATAATATTTATTTGGGCGTTTGATTTATATGAAAGGAATCTTCGGTTGGTGATTGAGGGAGCATCTGGCATATTATTTTATATACAATATCTAATTGTTCATCATTGAGTTTGTCTAGTATTGTATCTATTTCCAAAAAGGATTGGGAAGAAATAGATAGAGAAGTTAAATGGCTATATGCAATGCAGAACAAACCAAGCGAATAATAATAAATTCTCGTTGACATATATTTGGGATTTATGTATAATGAATGTCATGAGAAGAACATTAATTCTTCTACTGTTTAAAGAACGGTGAATATCATTAATTATTCCAGAAGCATCTACTTAGGTAGGTGCTTTTGTATTAAGTCGATATTGAATCACAGGAGAGAACCATTGAAAAGAAGAACATATATTTTTGGAATGATCAGTGCCTTATATATTGTATTATTTGTCACAGTTACGATATTTTGTACGAAACTGCAGTCCAATATGAACTTAACGATATATCTAGGGGAAAGTCATGAGGGGACGACGAATATAGCACAGTTATTCTATGCGGAGAAAGAGGAGAAGTTGCTGAAGAAGGTGAATCAGAATCCCTCTTTAACAGACGTATTTGACAAGGATAATATAAGCTTTGATGTATCAGAGATTGATTTTGATAAAGAATTGGTACGGTTTGATCCATTCAATCGAAAACAGGAATTTTCGGTTGAGAAGATGGCTTTGTCATATGGAGAATACACGGTAGTTGCTTTATCCGGAAAAGAGTTTCTTACCTATGTAAGTAAGAAGAAAAATCTTAAGATTCAGGAAGACGGAGAGAGAATTCTATGTGTGTCTAAGAACCAGAATCCCGCATTTATTATGAATCGGGAATTCTCGGCAATGATTCAGAAATATGTGTGTCTGGTTACGGTTGTTCCATATATTGTCTTAGCGGTTATTTATCTGTTAATTGGAATGCTGGAATGGTATTTCTTAAAGCAACAACAGAAGATTCACTGCCGGTTCGGTTATGTGGGAATTGTAATAACAACATTAAGTGTAGGATTAGGTGTGATAGTTGTCTATGCTTATACATATTTCGCAGAGCATTTTGGACAGGTTCCGTTTGGTCAGTTAGTGTACCATCTACATACACCGTTAGATGGAACCGATATCTCTTCTTATGAGAATGTGATCATTCTTGGAGTTTTATTAACGATTGGTGCGATGGGGGGCTATTTACTTGCTCGATGGCTATTGACAAGAAACAGAACCAATATAGCAGTTTCATTATGGTTTGGATGTTTAGGGATTATGGCAATGTGTTACGGTGGCATCAAAGCATGCTATCATTTTGACATCCCGGAATATTATGCATATACCCATGCAAGTACTTCTCTTTATGAAGACAATTATGTCGATGGCAGAGAGGTTGACATAACATTTCCAAAGCAGAAACGCAATCTGATCTATATCTTTTTGGAATCCATGGAAGTGACCTATGCGGATGCAGTTTCCGGTGGAGCTATGGCGGATAATTATATTCCGGAACTGACTACACTTGGATTAGAGAATGAGACATTTTCAGATGGAACATCTTTGAATGGGGCACATCAGATATCTGGTGCAACATATACGATGGGCGGTCTGGCAGCACAGACTTGTGGAGTGCCGATCAATGAAAATATGGTAAGTAACGACACATTGAATGGAACCTGGGAGTCTGAAAATAACTATCTGCCGGGGGTGTGGAGTATTGGAGATATTTTACATGATGCAGGATATAATCAGGAGTTTTTAATTGGTTCTAACGGTAACTTTGCAGGAAGAGCATCGTACTTCCGTGGACATGGGGAATATGATGTGGAAGATTATAATAAGGCGTTAGAGGATGGCAGGATTCCGAAAGACTATAAGGTCTGGTGGGGATATGAGGATCAGAAGCTGTTTCAGTTTGCCAAAGAAGATGTAGCAAAGTTAGCAGATGAGAATGAGCCGTTTAATATGACATTACTTACGGTGGATACGCATTTTACGGATGGATATGTATGTGATCTGTGTGAAGAGAACTTCAACGCCCAATACAGCAATGTTCTTGCCTGTTCGAGCAGACAGGTGGCAGAATTTGTAGAGTGGGTGCAGCAGCAGGATTTCTATGAGAACACAACGATTGTAATTGCAGGGGATCATTTAACACCGGATTCGTATTATATTGCCAATGAAGGAGCAAGCGGCTTTGATCGAAGAACATATGTTACGATCATCAATCCGGCAGAAGGAAAGCATTCGGAGAAGGTGAATCGTACATATACGACGCTGGATCTGTTCCCAACAACGTTGTCAGCTATGGGAGTTGAGATTGAAGGAGATCGGTTAGGTTTAGGCGTAGATCTCTATTCCGGCAAACAAACATTAGTAGAAGAGATGGGATTGGATGCATTGAATACAGAATTATTAAAGAATTCGGACTATTATACAAAGAAGTTGTTGTATGAGAAACGATAGGCTTGACGAATGTTATCAATTTGTGTATAAGCATGTGTTGAAATTGTAATTGAATTAATATGGAGAACTTGCATGAAACGTATCGGTTTACAGGAGATTGAGAAGGAATATAAGATACAACAGTATAATGATCTGTATGAAAAAGTTTTAGAGCTGATTGACAATGAACGGATCAAACCGGTTAAAGCGTCAGGAAGGAATGGAAAAAGACCAGCCCTGTATAAAGAATATTGGGTAATAGAACAGGAAGAGGATAATACTGTCTATGTAGAAGAGTTATCTTATCAATTAGTTCCGTTGATATCGTCTCAATATTATCTGGATCATATCCGGCAATATAAGGAAGATCGGGAATGGATATTGCTGCTCAATCAATATCTGAGGAATAATCGTGCGGCATTACAGATTATGAAATCTATGAATGAGAGGAGCTTTGAGATATGGCATCGTGAAAAGTTCTTGAAGGAAGAGCAGGGAAAGAAGATTCTAAAGAGATGTGGAATTTCTTTAGAACAGCTGAATCTATATGAGACAACGGAACCACTGGCCTATTATGTACATACCAAGAGCACTCCGCAGAATATGCTGATTGTAGAGAATAAGGACACTTTTTACAGTATGCGTAGGCATTTATTGTCTGGGGAAGATTCAATATGCGGATACCATATAGGAACGATAATATATGGAGCTGGCAAGGGAATTTTGCGGTCGTTCCAGGATTTTTCTTTATGCGCGGAGCCATATATGAGAGAAACGGAGAATGTAATCTATTATTTTGGTGATTTGGATTACGAGGGGATCATTATCTATGAGAGTTTGGCAGAGATGTTTCGGGAAGAATGTGAGATACACCCTTTTACATCAGGTTATATTGAGATGCTATACAAAGCGCAAAAGATTGGGATGGAGCAGCTTCCTCCTATGAAGAAGGGGCAGAATCAGAATGTACACGGAGCATTTTGGAATTATTTTTCTAAATGGGATATCGAAACTATGCAGGCAATACTTCGGAATGGAAGATATATACCGCAGGAGATATTAACGATAGAAGATTTTCAGAAAGGAATGTAATTCATGCAGTATGATTTTTTGAAACAGTTTCCACGGCGTATGAAACATGTCGGAATGTATGCAATCTTATTATCGAACAGTTCACAGAAACAGATATGGAAGAATTAATTGGATGATATTGGATCTTTCCTGGATAATCTTAATATGACGTATTATTACAAGAATATGTCTTATGAAGATTGCAAGAATCTGGCTGATTATATTATTAATGTAGTGTTGTCAAATGAAGGAAAAGCGATGTACTTTGATGGGTATGAT
>CACWQE010000006.1 GCA_902762905.1 uncultured Lachnospiraceae bacterium
AACAGCGCGAAACATAATAACGTAAATATCGGTTGCAAGGATATAACATTTATCATAAGCAGGTACTTCAGAACCGCCGGTACTTGGCGAGGTGTTTTCGAGCCTAGTACCGTTGCGAGTGATGAGTAGCGAGAGCGTGCCTGCTATGATATGTTATATCCCAAACAACCGATTTGAAACCCAATGTTTCGCGCGTCCGTCTTCACTTACGCTGTGCAAGGGGGTGAGTGCACTTTAGGATGCGATCAGTTGATCGTCTTTCACATCAATTGTAATAACATCCTGTGCTCCTACATTTCCAGCAAGAATCAGTTTTGCAACAAGCGTATCTACATTCTTCTGGATATAACGTTTCAATGGACGTGCACCATAGATTGGATCGTAACCGTGATCCATAATATAACTCTTTGCTTCGTCGGTAATCTTAAGCGTTAATTCTTTGTCCGCTAATCGTTTATTAAGGTCCGTTACTAACAGATCAATAATGTTACCAATATTATCCTTGGTTAATGGCTTGAACATAATCGTCTCATCCAAACGATTCAGGAATTCCGGACGGAAATGCATACGCAGATCTTCCATGACCTTATTCTTGGCATCCTCTGTAATCTCACCATTCTCACCAATTCCATCTAGCAGATAAGAAGATCCAATATTGGATGTCATGATCAGAATCGTATTCTTAAAGTCAACTGTCTTACCCTTAGAATCGGTAATACGACCATCATCTAATACCTGTAATAATACGTTAAATACGTCCGGATGTGCTTTCTCAATCTCATCAAACAAGACAACGGAATATGGCTTTCTTCTGACTGCTTCTGTCAACTGACCACCTTCATCATATCCAACATATCCCGGAGGCGCTCCGATCAGACGTGCCACAGAATGTTTCTCCATATACTCACTCATATCAATACGCACCATATTGGCTTCATTATCAAACAAGGCCTGTGCCAATGTCTTCGCAAGTTCTGTCTTACCAACACCTGTCGGTCCTAAGAACAGGAACGAACCGATTGGTTTCGTTGGATCTTTGATTCCCGCTTTGGAACGAATGATAGAATCGGATACCAATTCCACTGCCTCATCCTGTCCTACCACACGGGTATGCAGGGCATCTGCCAAATGCAAGGTCTTATTTCTTTCACTCTCTGTCAATTTTGAGACCGGAATTCCTGTCCATTTTGATACGATAGAAGCAATCTCTTCCTCTGATACATTCTCATGTACCATCGCTTTCTCCTTATCACTTTCCTTTGCCTCTAATTCTTCCAATTCTTTCTGTAACTGTGGCAGCTTACCATACTGAAGTTCTGCTGCCTTATTGAGATCGTAGCCACGCTGTGCAATCTGAATCTCATTATTGACCTGTTCAATCTCTTCCTTGAGTTCCCGGATCTTATCTACACCCTTCTTCTCATTATCCCAGTCTGCTTTCATGGAAGCAAACTTCTCACGCAGTTCCCGAAGTTCTTCCTGCAGCTTCTCTAACCGTTCCTTGCTTAACCGGTCTTCCTCGTTCTTAAGAGCAGCTTCTTCAATCTCCAACTGCATCATACGACGCCGGATCTCATCCAGTTCTACCGGCATGGAATCCAATTCTGTCTTGATCAGAGCACATGCTTCATCGACTAAGTCGATTGCCTTATCCGGCAGGAACCGGTCTGTAATATAACGATTTGAAAGGGTAGCTGCAGCCACAATCGCACCATCTGTAATCTTAACGCCATGATATACCTCGTAACGGTTCTTCAGGCCACGCAAAATAGATATCGTATCTTCAACGGTTGGCTCATTCACCATAACCGGCTGGAATCGACGTTCCAGTGCGGCATCCGTCTCGATATACTTCCGGTATTCATCCAGAGTCGTTGCACCGATACAATGCAATTCACCTCTTGCAAGCATTGGCTTCAACATATTACCTGCATCCAGCGCTCCATCTGTCTTACCAGCACCTACAATCGTATGCAGCTCATCAATAAATAGGATAATCTCTCCATCCGACTTCTTGATCTCATCTAATACTGCTTTCAGACGTTCCTCAAATTCACCACGATACTTGGCACCTGCAATTAAAGCACCCATATCCAAAGCAAATATCTTCTTATCCTTCAAACCTTCTGGTACATCACCTCTGACAATACGCTGTGCCAGACCTTCTACCGCTGCGGTCTTACCAACACCAGGTTCGCCGATCAGCACTGGGTTGTTCTTCGTCTTACGGGAAAGGATACGGATAATATTCCGAATCTCAGAATCCCTGCCAATTACCGGATCAAGTTTCTGCTCCCTTGCATGTTTAACCAGATCATATCCATACTTCTCCAGACTGTCATAGGTTGCTTCCGGATTATCGCTCTCTACACGCTGTCCACCTCTTACATCTGCTAATACTTTCAAAAAACGATCTTCCGTAATTCCATATTCCCCAAACAAACCTTTCAATGCTTTGTTCGGATGTTTCAATAATGCTAAGAAGATATGCTCAACAGAAATGTATTCATCTCCCATCTGCTTTGCTTCTTTCTCAGCATTCACAAATGTCTTCTGAAAGTCTGAACTGGTAAACAGATTGCCACCGGATACTTTCGGACGATATGCTACTAACTTCTCTGCTTCTTTCGAAAATTGCTCCAAATCTATGTCCATCTTCTCAATCAGTTTGGCAATCAGACTTTCTTCTACTGTCAATAAACTATATAAAATATGCTCCTGATCAATCTCCTGATTATTATATTCATAGGCAAGCTTCTCGCAATTCTCTACTACTTCTAATGATTTCTTCGTAAATTTCTCTGCGTTCATAATAAGTCCCACCTTTCTATCTATGTGATCTGATTTCCGGGATATTCCCCATTCAGACCACCGTTATTTTCTTGAACAATGTTAGAATATCATTTTTTGTTAGCACTGTCAATAGGTGAGTGCTAAAATTGTCAGAAAATTTTATTTTCTTTATATTCTTTTGTTTTTAGGAGATTTGATTGCCCGATATCAGAGACTGTGCTACAATATCGGAAGATTTTACGGCAGAAAAATTCGCATGATGTTGAGGACAAACAGTATTACACCCTTGCATCATACATATTATTATAAGGACAAGAAGGTGCAGCAATGAATGAACATAAGAATCAATTAATCGGAATTCCACTTGTACTACTTGCAGGATGTCTCTGGGGATTAAGCGGTGTACTTGGTCAACTACTCTTTCAAAGTACCGATATTACAATCGGTTTTGTCAGCACGATTCGTATGCTGGAGTCCGGTATCGGTATTCTTGCCCTTTGCATCATCCGAAAAGACTCCTCCCTTCTTGCCATCTGGAAAGATAAGAAAGCAATTCTACGACTTATGTTCTTTGCCATAGCCGGTGTTATGTCTGTACAATACACTTACTTTTCTGCCATTGCTGCATCCAATGCCGCAACCGGTACGGTATTGCAGTATACCTACCCTATACTAATGCTGCTCTATACAGCATTTTATATGAAAAAAATGCCATCCGTACAGGAGATTTTTGCCATCCTGTTTGCATTTCTTGGCATTGTACTGATTTCCACTCATGGCAATCTTCACTCATTAAGTATATCCAAAGCGGCTTTGATCTGGGGACTTTCCTCTGCGGTTGCTTTTGTCATCTACACAGTATCCCCGCAGAAGCTGCACAACCAATATAGCATTTTCTCCGTGACCGGCTGGGGATTCCTTCTCGCCGGAATCCTGATGTGCATCATTACGAAAAGCTATGCCGCACACATGCAATTTACAACCAGATCGTTCCTACTTGTTACTGCAATCGCTTTATTCGGAACTTTAATTCCGTTCTTAATCTATGGTTTTGGTGTCCGGCTGTTAGGGAATGTAAAAGCAAGTCTGTTCGCCACGGTAGAACCCGTTGTCAGTGCAATCCTTGCTTTCTTTCTTGCTGATGTTACATTCACCAAAGTAGATATTGGGGGATTCATCTGTATCTTAGGTGCTATACAGGTTGTTGCCATGCAGGCGGTACGTAAAAATACATAATGTAACAACTATTAACAGATAAATGCCCTATCCGAATGGAGTTGGATAGGGCATTTGCTATATGTGATCCTATGTAATGTATATGTAAGAAGCTGTCGAGATCAGTCTCTTGCATAGTACCGGATAATGCAGGGGACATTACCGGCTTTCATTGACATAGGTTGTCACCCGGTTTTGGATGATCTTAGCGGTTTCGTCTGATATGACATTAGAAATTGTAGTGGAATTTCCTTACATAAGTACATCATTCTCTATAAAGATTGAAGTTGACCATTTTCAATTTCATATACTTGATCACAGAGAATATCAATATCTTCCCGATTGTGACTAGTAAAAAGTATAGTTTTTCCCTCTTTTTTATAATTGAGGAGTAACGATCGCATTTGTTGAGTTCCCTCTCGATCAAGACCATTGAATGGTTCATCTAAAATTAATATTTCAGGATTTTCCATAAAGGCTTGTGCCAGACCAAGTCGTTGTCGCATACCGAGAGAATATTTTTTGACTAGTTTATTTCTATCTTGATATAGTCCTGTAGCTTGAAGGGCTTGTTCAATTTCATCTTTTCCAATCTTGTTTTTTAATTTAGCTAACATAAGCAGATTTTTGTAACCACTGTAATATGGTAAAAATCCGGGTGTTTCAATAATAAACCCCATATTTTCTGGAAAATCAATGTCCTTTCCAATTTCTTTTCCCTGTACAAAAATTTTTCCTGTAAATGTATTATGAAAGCCGCAAATACATTTCATAAGCATGGTTTTCCCTGAACCATTTGTTCCAATCAGCCCTGTTATATCACCTTTATTAGCTATAAATGTTATGTCATGTAGAATTTCCTGTTTATGATATTGTAAATAAACATGTTGTATTTCAATCATATTTGACCTCCGTAAAAATATTAATTTTGGGAAAGAATATCCAAATGGACACTTGTTGCTTTCTTAAGAATAGAAACATAGATCGTCACAATTAATACTCCGAATAATAGTAAAGAATTTGAAGGAGAAAAGGCATATGCTCTATAATAATCTTGATAGTGTATCCAAAGGATGGAATGACTGATAGGAAAACACCATTTTTGCGGGGTGTCTATGGTACAAAAGGCAATTCCAATTATAATATTTGCAATAATTAACCAATACCCAATCAGTTTTCGCCCATATAAAGCAGCCCATAGTAGGAGGCCGCTCCATAGAATAAGTGACAGTCCAAGTAATAGATATGATAGAGCAAATGCTTTTCCGGGAGTCATTTGAAGGTACAGATTCGGCGGTAATAAGCTTGACATGCCGATTGATCCATCATTAATATACTTTGAATCGTAATCTGTTGCAACAAGACTCCATGCATTTGCTAAATAGGAAACATGACTGGTTTGTATCAGCGTAGTAATAATAATAAACGAAATATATGTCAGAAGACTGGTAAATTGAAATACAATTTCCCCCAATATCCAATTGCATCTTCCTGCTCTAGAAAGAACAAAGCACATATTAGCATCCATACAGGGAAAATCTGCCATTAATGTTAGATAGGCAAATGGTATCAATAACAGAATTAAACCGGAATTGGCTAAAGAAATACACGGTTCTAATATGTTGAGGGGTTGTTGCATCTTATTCGCACAATCTAATATAGGAAGAATAATAGTTTCTCGCAAAGGGACAATTAAAACAAAAAATAAAATACTTTTGGGGCTACTAAGCCAACGAATGTATTCTGTCCGTGCAACAGCATATATTGAATTTAAGTTATATTTTGTCATATTCCGACCTCCCTAACACGATATTTCCAGATTTGGAATCCAACGGCGATAGATAATATTAGGAAAAAGAATGAGGAAGCAACTACATGATTTAAAAAAATATTTTGCATAATATAATTTAGTAAAAAAGGAAGAGATAATACAACATATTTACTTGAAAAAATTCCTGCAAATGTCCATGCACACGAAGACATTGCAGCACCCCACAACATCATTTGCAATATTAAAATAAACATATTTTTGACTTGAATCAAAAGGGAATCCTGTACACCCACAGCTTTGAGTGCTCCGTATTTTGCATCTATAGGAAACATACATTTTGTAAATAATGCGTATATAATAAGTCCTGTACCAATAAGAAGTCCACCGCATAGTATAACACGAAAGTAGGATCTTTTTATATAGTTGTACAAGCCAATGCGTCCTATGCTAAAGCGATAAAAAGAAGTATATTGTTCATCTAAGAATATAGGTATAGTTGGTATTGCAGCCAGAATCGGTAATAGCAGAATAATCCAACTATTAAGTCCAGCAGTAAATGCAGTGTACCAACTATATCTTGTGGAATTCTGTGAAGATACAGAAAATGCTATTTCCGCCACTGAATAGTTTCTACCGTTCATATTTGTAATTGTGCCGGTCATACAAGTTAATGTAACTGCTAATATACCAATTATAAAATAGAATACATTTATTCGTGTATGTTTCATTTTAATGTAAATCCTTTCTCGTTTATATTGGTTGTAACTTCTCCGGTTATCATATTGACATTAATATAACAATAATGATTACCCTCAGAGATTCCAATAGATGAGTTATCCTTACTATATTCAATCATAAAAGAATATACTGGTGTTCCTGTTACTGTATTGCCTGATGCAGCATAGTATTTCGTGCCACTCGTATAGTCGTAATCTACATAGAGCGCATACAAGATTTGTATATCGGCAATTGTAATTTTCTGAAATCCAGATAATGTGTGTTCTACAATTTGTACCGCAGTTGGAAAATCAATGACTTCTGTTTGTTCTTCAGAAGCATTAATAGATAACATTCCGTTATTGTTAAATCTGGAAATTTGATTTGGCTGTGTAAGATCAAGATTAATATAATTGTCCATCTGACGAACATATGGATTGCCGTCTTTTTCCTCGATTCCACCACCAAAATAATCTAAAGAAATCCCTTTGTATTGCCACTGAGCCTGCATGGATAAATAGTAAGTCCCGTTTTGACGTTTACGAATATATACGGTTTTGATAGGATATGTATAATCATTATCTAGAAGAGGACACCTCAAAAGCCATGTATTGACATATTGTATCTGATCAATAAGCGTAGTCGTTTGTCCATCAATTGCGCAAGCAATTTTTAAATTATTCTCTTTTTCGGGATATATTATATCTGTTATTTGATTTGGCATATCAAGTTCCATATCATCATAGCTTTGATCGGAAATATATGAGATAGTGCCATTATTTCCAATAAAAAAATATTTTTTCTCAGTGGCATTTTCGTATACGACACCTGTATCTCCTTGTAGAGCACCTTCATAATTTTGCCAATTGGGATGAGGGATATCCCAAATTGCTGAATATTCCCCTTTTTTTGAAGACATTTCAACAGGAAAGGACAACTTGAGAAGATCAATTTCCTTCACATTAGAAAAATCAATATTTGATGGAAGATTAAGATTTTGAGGTGTGAAAGAAAGCATATCAATCGAACTTTGTCTTAGTTCTGAGATGGTACAATAATTTAACGTTGTTTCTTCCATTTGGTTGTTTTCTTGATATTTGCTTTTGCGTTCCAAAACTGCAGTTGGTGCCTGCTGACATGCAGCCAGCAGGCATAATATACAGCAGACACACAGTATAAAATACACCTTTTTATTTGCCATGTGTGTACTCCTTTTTAATAGGTTAAACTACCTGAAGGGTATGAGTTTGAACTTCCCGTACTTTGAAAATTAGCAGATGCATATATCGCAGTTCCTTTTGTTGTTTGTACAGATGATGAACCGCTTCCTGAATATAAAGCTGCAATACCGTTACTTGTATAAACCATTATAGTAGCACCGCCACCAACTTTTGATACTTTCATCGTTGTTGTACCACATGTTGTAGTTACACTTTTACTCCATGATGAGATCTGATCTGATCCCGGGGCTCCTTTAATATATCTTAAACTCCAGTCCTTTGAAGCAGCTTGAGTGTTTACACCCGCCATACATAATAAGCATGCCATTAAAGATGCTACAACAAATAAATTTTTAGATATTTTTTTAATATTTTTCATCATATGAATTTCCTCCAATATCTTGAAAATAGTTAATATACATGTTACAATATGATTTGCAATTTTTGGGGGCTTTCTGCAATCTTATCTCATTAAGAAAACAGAAAGCCTTATTCAATTGGTGGACTATCTTCCATTGTACTCCCCCTTTCTTTATGATAATCATCCCCTGTCAACCGTCGCCCCGTACTTATGTTTCATTGTAACAGATTTGATACGCAATGAACGTTTTCGGGGGCGAGTGGTCGATATTCAGAGGTGAACAGTAATTTTATTTACTATTCTTAGTGTGATTGAGTGCAAATTCTGCAAAACCATCCGGTTCTTTTGGCTGATAATACATACCTCTACACACAGAAACTGTAACTGTTGCCAACGCAATTGCTAGATTGCATAGTTTTGCACCGTGCTTGTACATAAATGTGGACATCCTTTTTCTCATACATAGTCCTCCTTTTCATATGTATTGTCCAACTTTATAATCGAACAATCAAATTGTAACACTTCATTCACACTGATTGACAAAATCACTGACGAATTGTCAAAAACAGGGGACGAAATGCATTGATATAATCTTTTGCATTTCATCCCCTGTTTCTGACCTTTCATCTGGTATATGTTATATGTAATTTTCCATATGCTATAATCCCCTTTATAAAATGTTTGCAATACTATATTGCCAACATATAAAAATAAAGGAATGAGGTGCTTACATGTTGCTATCCGATCGAATCAGTAACCAGCTTACACAAATATGTATTGACAATCACGTCATAGAATCCGGCGAAAAAGAGATATATCATTATTGTTTTTCCTATTTCTTTGATATCCTGTTATACAACATGAACATCTTACTACTCGGTCTCCTGCTGCACCGACCTTTCCAGGCCTTGTTATTTACCACTGTTACCTTTCCAGGCAAAACCCTTGCCGGTGGTGCACACGCCTCCTCCCCAGAACGATGTCATATTATTTCCTACGGATTATTTCTAATTAGTTTATGGATTGTGAACCGTTATTCTATCTCCAAAATATCTGCTATAATCATTTATAGCATTGCCTGTGTTATTGTAATTCACTTAGCACCCGTGGATCACCCAAACAAGCGATTTGATTCCGAACAGAAACACAAGTTACGAATTGCCTGTCACATCTTTATTATTCCGGTAACCCTTGTATTTTGTGTTATGATTTGTTTTAATAAGATTATCTACTATAATCTGATCACGCTATGTATTGTAATCCTCATGTGCAATCAGATCATTGGAATTTTGCAGAACAGGAGGTATTCACATGAAGCTTAATATTGCCATATGTGATGACGAGAACCGCATATTAACACATACCTCGTCCCTAATTGACATATATCAATTTCAGCATTTAGATACGAACCTTTCTGTTGATTGTTACACTTCAGGCGAATCTTTATTAGAGAATTATACGCAACCTCGACAATATCATATTCTATTACTTGATATAGAGATGCCCGGGATGAATGGGATTGAAACTGCACGACAGATACGTAATACAATTGACCGGAATGCCATTATTGTATTCATCAGCAGTTATCCAGAATATATGCAGGAAAGTTTCTCTGTCCATCCTTACTTCTTCCTGCAAAAACCTGCAACCCAGAAAAATATGAATCAATTATTAGACGAGATTATAGATGAGATTACCAATTCCACACATATGTACACGCTCATAGATATGGAAGATATCCAACATACCATCTATCTCAACGATGTACTCTATATCCATACCTACAATGCCCGGAAAGAATTGCTATCTTTTCATCTTCCGAACAAAGAACTTCATACAAAAGGACACCTTGGGGAATGGGAAATGAAACTACAGAATTATCATTATATCTCCTGTTATCGGGGATATCTGGTGAATCTGACTCACATCCACTATGTGACAAAGGATCAGTTAATCTTAGACAATAACGAAGCCATTCCTTTAAGCCGCACAAACCGCAAACGTATCCACCAACTCTTCTTAGATCAGGTTGTTACAATAGAGTAACCGGAAAGGAAAACTTATGCATTATATTCTTACTGTTATATCCTGTATATTTGACGCTTTTATCATTCTGACATATATGAACGGGATCTTTACAACGCGTAAAAAAGAGGTATCTAGCACTATATTTTATCTGTCTTTTGCTATAATGGAAGTGCTATTATTATGCAACAATTATTCGTTCGTAAAATTAGATTCCAACACATCCGTAGTTTTCACATCACTGCTCAGTCTCACAACCAATTTCTGCCTTACCCTTTTATACGAATCGAATTGGAAGGAACGTCTCTTTACCTGCATTTCATTCCAGTTTTTCTCTCTATCATCCGAATATTTGTTAACAGTTGTGGTGAATCTTATTAAACCAAATCTATCACAATTACTGGGTGTTTCTACATTTATCGCCATTATGGGAACATTAAATGAAATATCTCTATTTGTAATAGTCCTACTCATCATTTCTTTCTGGAAACGGCAATTCCAGCAATACCCAAAAGAATATAATGGTCTTCTTTTTGTCACACCCTTTATTACTCTCCTAATTCTGTTGTCTGCACCAATGTCACAGAATAATGCCGTACATTACCGATTCTTTTTTGAATCACTCTGCACCTTGCTATCCATATTGAACCTCTGCAATTATATCTTATTGCAACGCACATTCCACTATGCGCAATATCAGTTAGAAAATGCACAATTATCAAAGCAGATTCAGTTTCAGGAAGAGAAATACCAACAAATCGGTGCCGCATATCAGAACTGCCGCCGTATCGTACATGATGTAGACAAGCAATATCACACACTCCAAGAACACCTGAGTCACAAATCATATCAGGAACTAG
The DNA here is from genome assembly GCA_902762905.1 of uncultured Lachnospiraceae bacterium. Lineage (GTDB taxonomy): Bacteria > Bacillota > Clostridia > Lachnospirales > Lachnospiraceae > CAG-590. The sequence continues at coordinate 10,963 of CACWQE010000006.1, forward strand.
AAGCATTCCTGTCCAATGCCAAAGCTGACTTGAAAGCCAACTCTACAAAATATAACACAGGAAATCTGGTCATTGATTCCTTTCTGACCAACTATGATATTCTCGCCCAGAATCACAATATATCATTTGAATCCATTCTGAACGTGGATGCCGCAGATATTCCTCTCAACGACTACGAATTAAGCATTGTATTAGGCAACCTATTGGATAATAGTCTGCATGCCTGTCAGAAACAAGCTGCACCAAGACGGTATATTCATATTCATATAGTAACAACCGGGCAAAAACATTTCATAATCAACATCCGCAATACCAAAACGCCAGTTATTCTGCCAAATGTTCGTCCCTCTTTTCCGGATCTTTCACATGGATATGGTCTTGAAAATGTCAAACGAATCGTAGAAGCCAAATATGGCACAATCGGTTGGGAAGATAACGATGATACCTTTATTGTAAAACTCATGGTACCAATCTTTAAGAAAAAGAAAGGACGTTATCTGTATTAGTTCCTTATTATATTGCTATGCCCGGATCGCCCAGCGTAATTTTGTGGAACGTGCTCTTGGATTCCGGTTACATTCTTCCGCGAAAGGACGTGTTACCTCCTCCGAAATATCAGAATAGATTCCCTGTTTCTTTCCCTGTTTCAGTGCTTTCTTCACCAGACGGTCTTCTCCCGAATGGAACGTAAGAATTGCTACTCTGGCTCCCGGAGCCAACACCTCCGGCAGACTATCCAGAAAGCTGTATAACACTTCAAACTCACTGTTTACATCAATCCGAAGTGCCTGAAAACATCTCTGGCAGGATTTCTTCACTGCCTCTTTTCGGTCTTTGACCGGAACAAATACCAATGCCTCCTCAATCACATCCTTAAAATCAATGGTTGTATGGATCGGTCGTTTCTTTCTCTTCCATTCCGTAACCTTAGCCGCAATCTCCGCTGCATATGGTTCATCCGAATTCTCCTGCAACATTCCGATCAGTTCTTCCTCTGTTACTTCGTTGAGCCTCTCATATGCCGGTGTTCCCTGTTCCGGGTTCAACCTCAGATCCAACGGGCCTTCTGCCTTATAAGTAAATCCCCGTTCCGGGTTATCAATCTGCATGGAAGATACCCCAAGATCAGCCAATACAAAGTCAAACTTACCAACCTCTTCCGACAACTGTGCAATATTTGCAAAGTTCATCTGCCGAATGGTAAGGATCTCTTCTCCATACCCTTTCTCTTCTAACCGTTGCTTTGTCTTCTTACTCTCAATGGGATCTACATCCAATGCATAGATATGTCCCTTTCCCTGCAGACACTCTAACATTGCTTTCGTATGTCCCCCATACCCTAATGTTGCATCCAACCCAAGCTCTCCCGGCTGAATCTTCAACACATCAAGAATCTCTTTGACCATAATGGATATATGCATTCCCGCCGGGGTACTTCCCTTACGGATGACTTTCTCAATCGTATCCTGATATTTCTCCGGATTCTGTTCCTTGTACTTCTCCGCAAACGTCTTTGGATGTGTTCCACTATATCGTTTCCGGCGCTTATGCACCTGTTCTTTTTCTTCCATTCTATTCTCCTCTATCCTTTATTCCCTATCTGCGTTGATCGTCTCGAAAAAAAGAAGACAATACATACCATGTTCTAAAGTACTTTCTTACATACCTCTTTCAGACAACAATGCTCACAATCCGGCGTTGTTCTTGCTGTACATACTGCCCGCCCATGATACACCAGACGGTGGCAGAAATCACTTCCTTCTTCCGGCGGGATTAACTTCCACAGTGTCATCTCTACCTTTTTCGGCTCTTTGATGCCATCCACTAATCCCATACGGTTTACTAACCGGATACAATGCGTATCCGTCACAATTGCAGGTTTGCCAAATACATCTCCCATGATCAGATTTGCACTCTTCCTCCCTACTCCCGGAAGAGATAACAATGCGTCAAAATCTTCCGGCACTTTGCAATCATACTCATCTCTTAACATCTTCATGCAGGCACTGATATCCCTTGCCTTGCTCTTGCCTAGTCCGCATGGTTTGACAATTGTCTCGATGTCCTCCACTGAGGCGTCTGCCAATGCCTGTACCGATGGATACTTGGCAAAGAGTCCCTCTACTACGACATTTACTCTGGCATCCGTACATTGTGCCGCTAACCGTACACTTACTAACAGCTTCCATGCATCGTCATATTCTAACGTACATCCTGCATCCGGATACTCCTGCTTCAACAACTCGATAATATCCAATGCCCGTTGTTTCTTTGTATATCTTTTCTTTGGTTCTACCATAATCTATTCCTCTGTTCTAGTCTGATAATTGTGCATTAATGGCCCTCTTCCCTGTCCGAGATCAAGCCCTGCTGCAATCGCACCAGCTACATATTCCTTCGCCTTACGCACACTCTCTTCCATTGCATATCCCTTTGCTAAAAAAGTAGCAATTGCAGAAGATAACGTACATCCTGTTCCATGCGTATTCTTGTTATCATATCGTTTACCAGAAATCCAGATTGGATTACCATTCATATATAGAAGATCATCTGCTGTCTCTGTCAAATGACCGCCTTTGATCAGAATTGCCCCGTTACAATACTCTGCAATCTTCCTTGCTGCCTCTTCCATATCTTCTCTGTCCTGAATGGAAATGCCACTTAGCACCTCTGCTTCACTTAAATTCGGTGTAATAATATCTGCTCTTGGAATTAACTTTTCTTTCAGCGTTCTGACAGTGCGGTTCTCCATCAGATTACTTCCACTTGTTGCAACCATAACCGGATCCACTACCACATTATCTGCCTGGTATTCATCCAGCTTCTCACAGATTGCCTCCATAATGTCTGGTGTAGCGATCATACCAAGCTTAACTGCTTCTGGCCGGATATCCTGAAATACCGAATCGATCTGTTCCTTTACCATCTGTACAGAAACCGCTTCTACGCTCTGCACTCCGGTTGTATTCTGTGCCGTTAATGCCGTAATCGCAGTCATTCCATATTCCCCAAGAGATGTAATTGTCTTAAGATCTGCCTGAATTCCGGCGCCGCCACTAGAATCCGAACCGGCTATACTTAATACTGTATGCATATATTATACTCCTTATCTATATTCCCCAGGATAATTGCAAATCTGCCATATCACTCAACTGTATCACTAAAACCTTCACCATTATCCCAGCTCCGATACCAGTTCATCCGCTGTCATCCGAAGCTCCTTCGCTGCCTGCTGAATATCCGGTGCTGCAAAAATAGCAGACACAACAGCCACGCCATCTACTTTTGTGCCTTTTAATTGTAGCATATTATCTTTTTGAATACCACCAATGGCAACAACTGGTATCGACACAGCCTCACATATTTCTTTTAATGTAGCCTTCGATACTGCCTCTGCATCCAATTTGGTTGATGTCGTAAACACAGAACCTACTCCCAGATAATCTGCACCATTCTTCTCTGCCTCGATTGCCTCAGCCACGCTATGCGCCGATACTCCAATAATCTTATCCGGGCCTAATACCCTGCGTGCCTCTACTAATGCAAGATCACTCTGTCCGATATGAACCCCATCTGCATCAATCTCTTTCGCAAGCTCCACATCATCATCCACAACATAAGGAATGTGATATGCATCTGTTACCGCCTTCACTTCGGTTGCTAATTTCACAAATTCCGGATATGCCAGATTCTTCTCCCGGATCTGCAGAAAAGTTGCACCGCCTTCTAACGCTTCCTTTACAACCTCCGGCAATGTCCGGTTACCCAGCCACATGGAATCTGTTACCGCATATAGACACATGGACTTCTTAATCTCTTCTTTACTAAATGGTTTCATATAACTTCCTTCTTTCTATAAGAAATCTTATGCCGGATTCCATCCATATATTTTGATCGATCCGGCATGACTATATTAAAGTTTGCCAAATGCTTCGCGCTTTGCAAACTGTTTTTATATTTCTTCCACTTTTGCACCCTTTACTAAGGTCTCTCCATCTAAATTACTCATTGCATCAATGAGATACATCCGAAGACTGGAAGTACCACTTCCTTCTGCCTTCACCTTAACTTTGGCAATCTCTCCACAAAGACCTTCTGCTGCAATGGCTGCTACAACTGCATTGGTCTGATTCTCTATATTGGCTGCCACATAGCCGGCAATCACACCGTCTAACATGCAGCCGGTTCCGGTAATCTTTGACATCTCTGCCACACCATTTCTTACAGCATAAGCATGCTCTGCATCTGCGATCACATCAATCGCTCCGGTCATGGCAATAATTGCTCCGGTCGTCTTACTTAACTGTCTTGCAAACTCTGCTGATTCCTTCAGATTATCATCTGTAACGGTATCTGCTACATCTGCATCGACGCCTTTCGTTGATCCACTCCCGGAATATACGGTCTTAATCTCTGAAATATTGCCACGGATTACTGTGAACTTTAATTCCTCTAACAGTCGAAATGTTGTCTCCGTCCGAAACTTCGATGCTCCTGCCCCAACCGGATCGAGAATAACCGGATGACCTAATGCATTTGCCCTCTTTCCTGCAAGGATCATCGACTCAATGGATCTTTCGTTAAGCGTTCCTATGTTGATTACTAATGCATTACAGATGGAAGTAATATCCTCAACGTCCCTTTTATCATCACTCATGATCGGCGAACCGCCACATGCTAACATCATGTTGGCAACATCATTTACCGTTACATAGTTTGTGATGAAATGAACGAGCGGGGTGCGGCTGCGCACGTTTTCTAAGATAGTTTTCATATTTTGTCCTTTCTAATCCATGATGTCAACATCTTCGCCGCGAAGTATCTTATTGATGTTTCTTACGGCGCACATCTTACCACACATGGTACAGGTATCTTCTTTCTCCGGTTTTGATTCTGCACGATATCTTCTTGCCTTATCACTATCAATTGCTAACTCAAACTGTTTCTCCCAGTCAAGCTCCCGACGAGCCTCACCCATCTGGTAATCCCAGTCCTTTGCTCCCGGAACACCTTTTGCAATATCTGCTGCATGAGCTGCGATCTTAGAGGCAATAATTCCCTCCTTTACATCCTCAACGGTCGGAAGACGTAAATGCTCTGCCGGTGTTACATAACATAAGAAAGACGCACCATAAGTCGCTGCAATCGCACCACCAATCGCCGCTGTAATATGATCATAACCCGGTGCTACATCCGTTACTAACGGTCCTAATACATAGAACGGTGCTCCCTTACAGATTGTCTGCTCAATCTCCATATTCGAACGGATCTGATTTAATGGCATGTGTCCCGGTCCCTCAATCATAACCTGTACATTCTTATCCCATGCACGCTGTGTCAGCTCACCCAATGTTACCAATTCCTCAATCTGTGAAATATCACCGGCATCCTCAATACATCCCGGACGACAGGCATCTCCCAAACTAATGGTTACATCATACTGATTACAGATATCTAAGATCTCGTCATAATACTCATAAAATGGATTCTCATTTCCGGTAAGCTCCATCCATGCAAAGATGATCGAACCACCACGTGAAACAATATTCATATGACGCTTTGTATTCTTGAAACGTTGTGCTGTTGCCTTATTGATACCACAATGAATGGTCATGAAATCAACACCGTCTTCTGCATGCATTCTTACCACGTCAATCCATTCTCTTGATGTGATAGACTTCAATGCCTTGTTATAATAGACAACTGCATCATAGATTGGCACCGTACCGATAATTGCACTACATTCGGATGTTAATTTGGTACGGAACTTTCTCGTATCACCAAAGGAACTTAAGTCCATGATCGACTCTGCGCCAAGATTCACAGCCTCTTGTACCTTCTCCATCTCTACATCCATATCCAGACAATCCTTAGATGTTCCCAAGTTTACATTGATCTTTGTCTTTAACTTTGTTCCAATTCCGTATGGTTTCAGACATGTATGGTTCTTGTTCGCCGGAATGGCTACCTGCCCTTTGGCTACCAGATCACGGATCGTCTCTACCGACATATTCTCATAATCTGCTACCTGTTTCATTGCTTCCGTAATAATGCCCTTTTTTGCGGCATCCATCTGTGTTGTGTATTCCATTCTTTTCATCCTTCCTTTCCGTAGATCAATAAGAGAACGAGTCACTTACGACTCTTGTACACCCGAGTAGGATTGCATAACAAACAGGCTCCCCGCTTTTGCAGAGAGCCTGTACTTATTCTTATATCATCTTATTCTTATATCTCGAATCCCTACGTTAGCATTACCTAAATCAGGTTGCGGGTCGAAGTTGATGACTTCCTCTCAGCCTGCTTCACAAGCTCCCCGTTCTTATTCAGTTCCTGTCTAGTGTAACATACCCGCTAGGTATTGACAATAGTCAAATACAGAGATCATCCCTCATTCTCCGGTATCTCCACAACCGGCCCACCTGTAATTGACCGCAGAACCATAAGCGTTCCTAATAACAACGTGAATCCTGCTACAAACGGCACAATCGGATTCTGTACAAATCCGGCAATAATATACGTCACAAAGGATACTGCTGCCACTGTAATTGCATATGGTAACTGGGTTGATACATGATTCAGATGATTACACTGTGCTCCCGCTGATGCCATGATCGTCGTATCCGAGATTGGTGAACAGTGATCTCCACAAACCGCACCTGCCATACAGGCTGACATAGCAATGATCATCATGGTTGGATTCTTATCCTCAAACGTGTGTACTACAATCGGAATCAGAATACCAAAAGTTCCCCATGAAGTTCCGGTTGCAAATGCAAGGAAGCAAGCAATTAAGAAAATGATTGCCGGCAACAAGCTTAACAGGTTACCGGATACACCATTCACAACAGAAGCCACATATTCTTTGGCTCCGAGACTATCTGTCATTGCTTTCAACGTCCACGCAAAAGTAAGAATTAAGATCGGTGGCACCATCGCCTTGAATCCTTCCGGTACACATTCCATTGACTGCTTGAACTTCAATACGTTACGCAGCTTATAATATACAATTGTAATGAGCAGTGCGATAAAGCTTCCATACATCAGACCAACTGACGCTACACTGTTAGAAAAAGCCTCGATAATACCAGTCCCGCTAAAGAATCCACCCGTATACAGCATTCCAGTAATACAGCATATAATGAGTGCAATGATTGGAATCACAAGATCAATCACTTTTCCCTTACCATCATCCGTTGCATTCTCAGCATCTGTATATGGTCGATCCGGTGTAGTAAAGAGATCTCCGTGCGTTGCATTAATCTCATGTGTTCTCATCTGTCCAAAATCTACTTTCATAAGCACCATTGCAGACATTGCCACAATCGTAAATAATGCATAATAATTATACGGAATTGCTTTTAGGAATAGCTGGAATCCATCCTCTCCCTCTACGAATCCGGTAACAGCTGCTGCCCAGGATGAAATTGGTGCAATAATACAGATTGGTGCAGCTGTCGCATCAATCAGATATGCCAACTTTGCACGGGATACTTCATGCTTATCCGTAACCGGCCGCATAACGCTGCCAACTGTCAGACAGTTAAAGTAGTCATCTACAAAAATTAAAATTCCAAGAAATATCGTTGCAAGCTGCGCTCCCACTCTTGTCTTAATATGACTTGATGCCCATCGGCCAAATGCTGCCGATCCACCTGCCATATTCATCATACATACCATAATTCCTAACACAACCAGAAACACCAGAATACCGACATTATCCGGATCGGACAATACACCGACAATTCCATCCTGAAAGACATGTTCCATCGTTAATTCCAATCCAAAGTTAGAATAGAACAAACCTCCAATAACAATTCCAACAAACAGTGAGCTATATACCTCCTTCGTGATCAATGCTAATCCAATCGCAACGATCGGAGGTACTAACGCCCAGAATGTGGCATACATCTGTGATACGTACTCCATAACATTCTCCCTTCTCTTTCGTATGGCAACTCCATCTTACAGCCGCCCATTTTCTACATAAATGTTATTGTACCATATATATTCTCATATGAAAACAACGAATCCTTTTTCTATTGCAATCCGCATAACAAATACTCTTTTGCATCATATCTCAAGTAAAAAGACTGCCCTGTCGATTCGTATCCTTTGGGAATGGGAGAACCGGCACGCAGCCTTTTTATACTTCATATTACTATTACATATGCCTAAAATGATTCATTCGATACGATATAATACCAGCCGCTATAATACAGACGGCTTCTATGCCTCATGTGGGAAGATAACCGTAAGCAGCATCTTAAAATCTTCCTTTGCATATACTGCATGTGGAATCGTAGCCGGCATAACGATTGCTTCCCCGGCGTGACAGATGTGTTCTACCCCACCAACGGTAAACATACCGGTTCCCTCTAATACATAGACCATTGCATCTCCAAACGAATCGTGTGTTCCGATCTCTTCCCCCTTTGAAAAAGCAAACAATGTAACGCTGACTGCGTCATTCTGTGCTAATGTCTTACTGATTACCTGACCCGGTTGAATCTCTAATTCCTTTGCCAGATTCACAACCTTCTCATGTTCAATGTTCTTAATAAATGCCATACCACATTCTCCTTTCTTCTCTATATCCAGATAATCCATAAAACATACATCGTTTCACAATTATCTTTCCAGCTGAATTCTCTAAACACTTGCTAATAGTTTTGCCAGGTCTTCTTCCGGCGTAATAATCGGTGCAATATGATAATGTTCTACCAGATATTGTAACACATTTGTTGAAATAAATGCAGGCAAAGACGGGCCAAGCAATATATTCTCAATTCCAAGATATAATAACGTAAGCAGAATACAGACCGCTTTCTGCTCATACCATGAAAGCACCATCGATAACGGCAATTCATTCACGCTACACTCAAATGCCTCAGCAAGAGCAATTGCCACTTTGATTGCACTATAGGCATCATTACACTGTCCCATATCCATAATTCTAGGGAGACCATGAATCTCTCCTAAATCCAGATCGTTAAAACGATATTTACCACAGGCAAGTGTCAGGATTACACTATCCTTCGGTGTCTGCTTCACAAACTCAGTATAATAATTCCGTCCGGCCTTTGCTCCATCACAGCCACCGACTAAGAAGAAATGGCTGATTTCTCCATTCTTTACCGCATCAATCACCTGATCGGCAACTCCTAGAACAGCACCCTGACCAAATCCGGTCATAACCGAGGTCCCACCGTTAATTCCGGTACGCTGCTGATCCTCTGTATATCCACCAAGTTCTAATGCTTTCTCAATAACCGGTGTGAAATCTTTTTCTTCTCCTACATGCACCATTTCCGGATAGGATACTACTTCTGTTGTAAATACGCGATCCGCATAGCTTTCTTTGACCGGCATCAGACAATTCGTTGTAAATACGATTGGTGCCGGCAGATTATCAAATTCCTTCTGCTGATTCTGCCATGCGGTTCCGAAATTGCCTTTCAAATGTGAATATTTCTTCAGGTGTGGGTACGCATGTGCCGGCAACATCTCTCCGTGTGTATAGACGTTAATTCCTTTGTCTTCCGTCTGCTGTAACAGCAATTCCAGATCTTTGAGATCATGTCCGGTAATCACAATAAATGGTCCCTTTTCAATCTCTAATGACACCTTAGTCGGAACCGGAATCCCGTAGGTATGGGTATTCGCACGGTCTAACAGTTCCATGCATTTCAAATTCTTTTCTCCCACTTCTAACACAACGGGAAGCAAAGTTTCCATATCAAAGTCTTTGCTGATCATAGATAATGCCTTATAGAAGAATAAAGTAACTTCTTCGTCTTCATATCCCAATACCATTGCATGATACGCATAGGCTGCCATACCACGGATACCAAATAAGATCAATGACTTCAAGGACCGGATATCCTCATCTGCATTCCATATCTTCGATAGATCATAGTCGCTCGTATTACCACATGGAGTCGAGCAGTTTCCGCATCTTGGCACAATCTTCGCTTTCATTGCATGTACCTGATCGATCATAACCCGAAGCGTATCATCATTGAAATTTACATTCGTCACCGTGGTAAATAATCCCTCGATGATCATACGATCGGTTGCTTTAGTTCTTTTATTATTCTCGCAGGCACCTACTAATCCGATTAACGCACCGGTTAATTCATCCTGTAAAGCAGAGGTAGAAGCACTCTTGCCACACACTCCGGCAGCCCCGGTACATCCACTACAGCCTGCGGTCTGTTCACATTGAAAACAAAACATATTTTGATTCATTGCTTTCTTCCTTTCTCTTATCCCATTCGGTTCCCTGACATAATATAGCCCATATGTTATCCGAACCGTTGTACATAAGATACTATAAGATGAATCGCAATTCTGTTGTTATAACCACATTTTAAAAAAAATTATTCTTCCGATGTATCCGGTTCTTCTACAGACTCGCTTTCTTCTGTATCTTCACTCTCTGTATCATCATCCTCGATATCCTCTGTTACTGTCTCATCTTCTGAATCACCCGCATCCTCTGTATCATCATATAACGCTTCCTGCTGTGCATTATAATCCTCTTCTGACATCTCTGTAAACTTCGCATGATCATATAAGAAATCGGTAACTTTCTCATATGTGATCTGATATCCAAGCTCATCATCACTGTAATCTTTCAAAAATTCATCCGCACTGTCATAACCATAATCTTCATAGTTATCTTTTGCAAACTGCTGAATCTCCTTCTTCGAACAGGTGATATTCTCTGCCTGTGCAATTGCACCAATGATTAATTCAGAATTCACATTTGTCTCAATGTCCTGTTTCTTCGTCTCATCGTCTAAACCAAGCATTTCCTCAAATTCATCTAATTCCATTCCATACATGGATGCTGAATACTCATTGTCATTGTTATAATTCTCTTCACACTGCTTATATAATTCATCCGGATATCCATTAAATTCTGAATTATCTAACAAGTACTGCATGATCTCCTGAACTGCTGCATACTTGTATTCCTCTTCCTTGTTCTGCATCAATTCTTCCTTCTTAGCCGCCTCATATTCTGCCTTATTCTTATAATCTGTATTCTCTTTGACAAAATCATCATTGTACTCCGGCGTATTCTCCACACTAATCTCATTTAATGTAATATCTACCGTTACTTTCTTACCAGTATCAGCATCATCATATGCATAATCTTCCGTGATTGTTGCATCTACCTGCTTACTGTCCCCGGTATTCATTCCGATCAATGCTTCTTCTACTTCCGGAAAAATATACCCCTCACCGATCACAACATCTTCATCCTCGCCAGAATAGTTGTCATTCTCTGTTCCATCTATGGTTGCTGTATAGGTAACATTCGCATAATCCCCATCCTGTGCAGGACGGTCTGTAATCTCATCATAGGTGACATACTCATACAGATCCTCACTAATTGCTTCCTGTATCTCTTCATCTGATACATCATATATGACTTTCGTTGCTTCTACATTCTCGTAATCACATACCTTGACATACTTCGAATACGTAATGTCCATCAGATATGGATTCTTATTGCCACATCCGGTCAACCCTGTCATCATCATAACTCCAACTAATCCTAACGCTATCTTTCTATTCATCGTAATCTCCTTTTATTTTCTCTTATGGGAGGTTATATCCCGCTGCCTGATACAATTCATACCATTCTTTCCGGTTCAGATGTACATCCGTTGCATCACATAACTGTTGTAAATGTTCCGGATTCATTGTACCGACTAAAACCTGCATATTTGCAGGATGCCGCAAGATCCATGCAATCGCAACCGCCGACTTCGTTACACCATTTTCTTTGGCAATCCGCTCAAGAACCGCATTCACTTCCGGGAACTTCTCATTGTCTACAAAATTGCCTTCAAAAAATCCATACTGTAACGGCGACCATGCCTGAATTGTAATATTGTGTAACTGACAATAAGTAAGTGTTGCCCCATCCCGGTCAATTGCTCCATCTGTCAGCATGTTATTCTCAATTCCCTGCCGTATCATTCCCGCATGCATCAGACCAAACTGCATCTGGTTCACCTGTAATGGCACTTTACATACGGATTGAAGTAACTCCATCTGCCCTGCATTAAAGTTGCTCACACCAAACCGCTTGACTTTACCTGTCCGGTACAACTGATGCAATGTATCCGCAACTTCCTCTATATCCATCAATGCATCCGGGCGGTGTAACAATAACAGATCAATAAATTCTGTCTGTAACCGTCGCAGGCTGTCATCTACCGAAGACAGAATATGGGATTTGGAGAAATCATAATACCCCTCCCGGATTCCACACTTCGTCTGAATCCGCATTCTTTCACGCATTCCTTTATTCTGCGCTAATGCCTGTCCAAAGACTTCTTCACTTCGTCCACCACCATAGATATCTGCATGATCAAATAAGGTTACTCCATGATCTAATGCCACATTGATAAGTTTTGACACCTCAGATACTGTCAGATCTGCCATACGCATACAACCAAGACCAATGCGGCTGGCATCCATGTTCGAATCCCCGATCTCCATTGCCATATCGCCACCAAGCGGTTTCACAGACTTACTCTCATATCCGACTGTATCCGCTACTTTATTCGCCATCCGCATAAGAATATTGCGGTGTGTCTTAATGACATGGAAGTAAATGTTCTCCACCTTGTCTGCAAACTGCTGTGTTGAAAACTGCTCTACGCTCTCCATGGCATTGTGGCTATAATCAATATTCTGTGGATTCTTCAAAACCGAATCCATTCCTCTTGCAAACGTAGTTTCGTCTACAAATTCATATCCATTCCTGCCCTCAAACAGCACACCATCCAGACACGGATCTTTCCTCGCAACCACCGGAATTCCAGAAGCTAATGCCTCAATGTAAGTAAGCCCCTGTGTCTCACTCGTTGAACCGGATACAAATACATCTGCCACCTGATAATAGTGTGTAATCTCATCCCATGGTTTCGCACCGGCAAATATCATTTGCTTCCGGTGTTTCATACCTCTTGCCTGACGCTCTAACGTCATCCGCTGTGGTCCATCCCCTACTACTAAGAATGTAACATTCGGATTGGTATCCATATAGCGGTTCAGATACAACATGACTTCATCAATATTCTTCTCGTCCGACACTCTTCCTAAGTATAATACTACTTTATTATTCTCTGGTATTCCAAGAGCAGCCTTTAACCGGTTCTTCTGCATTGCCGTATCACGTGCCTCAAACCGGCTTAAGTCAATTCCGGTTGGAATGACATTAATGTCCGGTTTCACACCATACTGCCGCATCAGATCTGCTACTTTCTCCGTTGGCACGATCAATTCCTCTGCACCACGTACACTGAATTTGCTAAACATCTTAACAAATGCTTTGGCACGCTTCTCGCTGGATATATATTTCTTAATATAATGTGTATAATCCTCGTAAATTGTGTGATAGGTGTGAACTACCGGCACAAATAATTCATGTGCCATAATACGTCCAAACATACCAATGGCAAATTCTGTGTTCGTATGGATGATATCTAACTTCATCTTGTGGATCTTTCTCGCAATCTTTGGATGATAGAATAATCCGACCCGTCGTTCCGGCACAAAGGAACATGCCTTAGACGGCACACGAAAAACACCCTTCTCATTCATAGGTGCGTCGGGTGTCTTGGTTGTGATCACATATACGTTATGTCCCTTTTTCTCTAATACTTTCTTAAGCAAATATACGGAATTGGCTACTCCATTCAATTCCGGATAATAGGTATCTGTAAATAATCCTATATTCATAATAAGACTCCTTCATTCTTTCATACAGAATCCATTGTAATACATTTCCCTCATAATGTCTTGTTAAATCTTTCTGAACTTTATATAACAAACGATTCCCTAATCTGTAGTTTCCGGCAGCTGGCGCAATAGAAAACGCCGTTTGTACTTCAATGCCGCATAATCCGTGATTCGTTTCAGGCAGGTAAAATCTGCTGTTCCACCAATCACTCCGATAAAGGTAGACCCCTGTAGGAACTTGCCATATAACAATTCATGGGATAATGCCTCTGCGGAAGAATCAATCTGCCGTTTGATCTGCAATTCGACCACAAACGGATCCGTCTCCATCTCTTCTGTCTCTTCTTCCTCAAAATACCGCCGGATCAGCTTATTCATATCCGCGTCCTTCTTGCGCAGCACATCCCCACTCTTCAATGCGGTGTCAATCAATTTCAGGATAAATAACTTCTCTTTGTCTGTTGTATAAGTAAAACCATAACTTAACGCAATCTCATAGATACTCTTGAGCATAACTGACACAAAGATTGGAATATCCGGTATACCCAATCCCACGATACCAAATCCAACGCCCTCTACCGTTGTAATCGTCAGATTCTTTGCAATAGTACGCTTTGCCTGACGTTCAAACCGCCGCAATGACTTACCACTAAATCCTTCTGCATGAATATCTCTCTCATGTTCATGGAATAACCGTTCATGCCGTTGTTTGCGGTATGTCTTCTCGATCAGCCCGGAGCCTTTCTCAAACACAGTTACAAATGCCTTGTTAAATGCCGTCTCCAACGTCTTCTGTAAAGTGGCCGGCACTTTCTTCTCCACAAACTTCACCCACTTCGGAGTCTTGTCCATAATATGTCCAACCATAAAGGATTCTTCTTTTAACTTTTGTAAACGCCATTCATTTTCCCATGAAAACTGACTCATATTCACCCTTCTTCTCTATGAAATGCTGATTATTATTTCTATTATACTTAGTTTTGCGTGGATTTACAACCAAGAATCCTATGCTCCCCAGATACAAATGTACATTTTTATATAAAAAAAGCTGTCCTACACAGAGCTTTGTTCTCCTGCACGACAGCTTTCCTTTTCCATAGCCAATTGTATAGTTACGGATTCTCAAATATATACTTCCCAACTCTTATGCCTGTAGCACAGCATCTTTCATACTCTTTACATAATCCGCTACATATGGCACAGCATCTTTTCCATACTTCGCAACTAACTTCACGATCGCACTTCCGACAATGGCACCATCGGAAAGAGCCGCCATTTTCTTAGCCTGCTCCGGTGTCGAGATACCAAATCCAACAGCAACCGGCGTATCTGTTACCGCCTTGACATGCTGCACCATGGCTCCGATATCCGTTGTGATCTCAGAACGCACACCGGTTACACCTAAAGAAGACACGCAATAGATAAATCCCTCTGCCTCCTTTGCGATCCGCTCGATTCTCTCCTTCGAGGTTGGTGCGATCATAGAGATCAGATCAACGCCGTATTGCTTACATGCCCCGGACAATTCTGCCTTTTCCTCAAATGGTACATCCGGCACGATCACACCATCAATCCCAACCTCGGAACACCGCTTCATGAAGCGTTCCGTTCCATACACATAGATTGGATTCATATATGTCATGAATATCAACGGGGTATCAATCTCTTTGCGTAATCTCGTCACCATATCAAACAAGGCATCCGTCGTTGTTCCGGCACTTAATGCACGAAGATCTGCCTCCTGAATAACAGGGCCCTCTGCTATTGGATCCGAAAATGGGATTCCGATCTCAATAACATCTGCACCCTGCTTTGCCATGGCTTTGATCAACTCATAACTTGTCTCAATATCCGGATCTCCTCCAGTAATAAATGGAATAAATGCTTTCTCTTTTGCAAATGCGTCACTAATTCTACTCATAAATCTCCACTCCTCTATATCTTGCGATTGCTGCTACATCCTTGTCACCACGTCCGGAAACAGTAGCAATAATGATCTGGTCTTTATCCATTGTTCCTGCAATCTTCATAACCTGTGCAATAGCATGTGCACTCTCGATTGCCGGAATAATTCCTTCTGTTCTTGACAGATATTCAAACGCCTCTACTGCTTCCTCATCTGTGATCGGAACATAAGTTGCACGTCCTGTTTCATTTAACCATGCATGCTCCGGCCCGATTCCCGGATAATCCAGTCCTGCTGAGATCGAATATACCGGTGCGATCTGTCCGTATTCATTCTGGCAAAACAGCGACTTCATTCCATGGAAGATTCCCATAGAACCATTTGCAACGGTTGCCGCATTCTTTGGATTATTCACACCAAGTCCCGCTGCCTCACATCCGATCAGTGCAACGCCCTCATCCTTAATATACTCGTAAAATGATCCCATCGCATTACTTCCACCACCTACACAGGCTACAACTGCATCCGGGAGTTTTCCTTCTGCTTCTAAGATCTGCTGACGGCTTTCTTTACTGATCACACTCTGGAAATCTCTGACGATCATCGGAAATGGATGTGGTCCCATAACCGAACCTAATACATATAATGTATCATCTACACGGGAAGTCCACTCTCTCATGGCTTCATTTACTGCATCTTTCAATGTCATGGTTCCGGTTGTAACCGGATGTACTTTTGCTCCAAGCAGCTCCATACGGAATACATTCAGTGCCTGACGCTCGGTATCCTCCTTACCCATGAAAATCTCACATTCCATCCCCATCAGGGCCGCTGCCGTTGCAGTTGCCACACCGTGCTGTCCGGCTCCAGTCTCTGCAATCACACGGGTTTTCCCCATCTTCTTAGCCAACAGTACCTGTCCTAACACATTGTTGATCTTATGGGAACCGGTATGGTTAAGATCCTCTCTCTTCAGATAGATCTTGGCTCCACCAAGATCCTTGGTCATCTTCTCTGCATAATATAAAAGCGATGGCCGTCCTGCATAATTCTTCAGCAGATCCTCTAATTCCCGATTAAATTCCGGGTCATTCTTATAATGCTCATAGGCATCTTCTAATTCATGTACTGCATTCATTAAAGTCTCTGGAACATATTGTCCGCCATACTCTCCGTATCTTCCTGTTTCACTCATATTGAATCTCCTTCTCTATGTTGTCCTATTCCTTGTTCACAACTTTCATTATCTTTTCGCAATTATCTATTATAGATCGAGTGGACAAGATGCACAAGCTCGTCGATCTTGACGGCATCTTTCACACCGTCTGTCTCAACCGAACTGCTCACATCCACAGCCACTGGCAGGTTATTCTTCTCTTCTAATATCTGTAATATCTCTATTACGTTATTGCAGTCTATTCCTCCCGCTAACAGATAAGGTTTTGTAAGTGGCGGGATCAGGTTATGATCAAACACCTTGCCACTTCCACCATATTCATCGGCATGAAATGCATCTAACAACAGATAATCCACTGGCAGCTTCTCTGCTTCCTTGATCTGCTCCTGATTCTGCACCCGGATTGCCCGAATGACCGGTACTTTATGTGCCCCAAGTGCGTCCTGCAATCTATCAATATAGGCCAGATCTTCATCTCCATGTAATTGCACAATGTTGATCGTATCCTCTTTTACCAGTTGTACAATCGTTGAAATCTCTTCATTGACAAAGACACCAACCGTCTGTATATCTGGATTCATCTGCCCCTTTAACTGTCTTGCATATTCCGGTGTGATACGCCGCTTCGTTCCAGCAAACACAAACCCGGCATATTCCGGCATAGCTGCATTGACATAAGCTACATCCTCCGGCCGCTTTAATCCACATATCTTAATCTGCATAGGCATTTCCTCTAAGCTCTGCTAACTTCTGTACCTTGTCCGGTGCCCGCATCAATGTCTCTCCGATCAGAACCCCATTTACGTTCTGTTCTTCAAACGCCTGCACATCGGCACGGTTCTGAATACCGCTTTCTGCCACAAATAAAGTTCCTTCCGGTGCAAAGCTGCGAAGTTTCGTGCTGTTATGAATATCCACCGAGAAATCTTTGAGATTCCGGTTATTTACGCCGATCACTCTTGCTCCCGCTCTTACCGCCATTGCAATCTCTTCCTCATCATGTGCCTCGACCAATGCCGTAAGCCCTAACTCCTGACAGATTCCAATGCATTCCGTAAGAAATGATTCCTCCAACAACGCACAGATCAGTAACACCGCATTGGCTCCGATCACCTTTGCCTGATAGATCTGATATACATCTACCGTAAAGTCCTTACGCAGGATTGGTATGGATACCTCTTTGCGAATCTCCTGTAAATACCGGTCACAGCCTAAGAAATACTTCGGTTCCGTCAGCACAGACAAGCAGTCTGCTCCAGCCTTCTCATACTCCTTCGCGATTTCTACATATGGGAAATTCTCTGCGATCACACCCTTTGACGGGGATGCTTTCTTTACTTCACAGATAAATGACATCTCTTTCTTCCGCAATGCATCTTCAAAGGCAAAATCTGGAAGTGTACTTTGGGTAGCCAATGCCAGCTCTTTCATCTGTGCAAGTGATATCTCTTCCTTTTCCTTTGCAACCTGTATCCGCTTGTCGGCTGCAATCCGTTCTAATATATCTGCTGCCATGACAACTCCTTTCTATCCGTTCTCTTCCTTCTGCTTTCCATGTTTTCTCTAGGCATTTGTCAATTTCACAAACTGCTCTAATACCTGCATTGCCTTGCCACTGTCGATCATCTCTTCTGCAACCTTCGCTGCCTCCTGCAGGGTTGGTGCCTTACCAGCCACATAGATACAGGCTGCAGCATTCATAACGACTGCATTTCTCTTTGCCCCTGTCTCTTTACCGCTTAAGATATCTCTTGTGATCTGTGCATTTTCTGCCGGATCACCACCTACTAATTCACTCTTGTCACAGGTCTTAAAACCAAAGTCTTCCGGCTGAATCGTATATTTCTTAAATTCTCCATGATTGATCTCACAAACTGTCGTTGGTGCACTCATAGAGATCTCATCTAAGCAATCCTGACCATATACAACCATACCACGTTCTACGCCAAGACCTGCAAGTACCGGTGCCATCTGGTCAACCAGTTCTTCCTTATATACACCAAGCACCTGCATACTTGCCTTTGCCGGATTGGTCAGAGGACCTAAGATATTAAAAATAGTCGGAATTCCCAATGCCTTTCTGACCGGTGCTACATATTTCATTGCTTTGTGATAGACCTGTGCAAACATGAAACTCATGTTACATGTCTTCAATACCTCGCCCATCTTCTCCGGCGCGATCGTAATATTTACGCCTAACGCTTCTAACACATCCGCAGCTCCGCTCTTGCTGGATACGCTGCGGTTTCCATGCTTGGCAATCGGAACACCCGCGGCAGCGGCTACCATTCCACTTGTTGTTGAGATATTAAAGGAATTTGCACAATCCCCTCCGGTTCCTACAATCTCTAACACATCCAATCCATCATGTGGTAATTCCTCTGCATGATTCCGCATGCCATTGGCACTTGCCGTAATCTCATCTGTTGTCTCACCCTTCATATGTAGTGCAGTCAGATAACCGGCTGTTACAATCTCCGATGCCTCCCCGCTGAATATCTCATCCATACATGCATATGCCTCATCATATGTCAGGTCTTTGCCTGCCGCTACTTTCTTCAACGCTTCTGTAATCATGTGCATATCCTCCTTTCAGTTGATCGCTCTGCCCTATCCTAAAGTTTGCAGAATGCTTTACTCTTTACTCACTTTATCAATCCAATTCTCTATTGTAAGAAATTTTCTAACATCTCTTTGCCATACTCGGTAAGTACGGATTCGGGATGAAACTGGAATCCGTAAATTGCCTTATCTTTGTGCTTAACTGCCATCACCTCACCGTCATCTGTCTTAGCGATCACCCGTAGACATTCCGGCATTGCTGCCGCTTCCGCTGCAAGGGAATGATATCTTGCAATCTTAATATTCTCTGGAATTCCCGCAAAAACCGGTTCCTTCTCATCAAATGTGATCGTACTCTGTTTGCCATGCATCAGTTCTTTGGCATATACGACCTTGCCACCGAATGCTTCACAGATTGCCTGATGTCCTAAGCACACACCAAGGATCTTAACCGGACGATCATATGTTTTTAACAATTCTTCGCAGATACCGGCATCCTCCGGTCTTCCCGGTCCCGGAGATAAAATGATATATTCCGGTGCCAGCTTCTCGATCTCAGCGACCGTCAGTTCATCATTACGCACCACCCGGATTCCATAATTCTCATCTTCTCCTTCTGCAATCTTACCCTGTTCATATCGTTCTTTCTGAATCCCTCCGATCAACTGCACCAGATTGTAGGAAAAGCTGTCATAATTATCAATCAGTAATATCATTATCCATTCACCTCCGCTGCACGCTTCACCGCTTCGATCACGGCTCCTGCTTTGTTGGCACATTCCATGTACTCACTCTCCGGTACACTGTCTGCCACAATGCCGGCTCCTGCCTGTACATATACCTTGTCACCCTTTTTCACTGCGGTACGAATGGCAATGCAGACATCTAAGTTACCAGAAAAATCTAAGTATCCAATGGCTCCACCATATACACCTCTTGCAACCGGCTCTAACTCGTCAATGATCTCACATGCCCGGAACTTCGGTGCCCCGGATAAAGTTCCTGCCGGAAGCGTTGCCGCAATCGTATCGCATGCATCCTTGTCCTTACGGAGCTTACCAACCACCGTGGACGCAATGTGCATCACTTTGGAAAACCGGTGTATCTTCATATATTTTTCTACTTCCACGCTGCCAAATTCGGCTATCCGGCCAATATCATTTCTTGCCAGATCCACTAACATGTTATGCTCTGCACATTCCTTCTCATCCGCTAACAGCTCTGTCTCTAATGCCTCATCTTCTTCCGTTGTCTCACCGCGTTTTCTGGTTCCTGCTACCGGAAATGTAGTAAGTTTGCCGTTCACTAACTTAACCATTGTCTCTGGAGAGGTTCCTGCAATCTCCATATCCTCACACCCAATGAAGTACATATATGGTGAAGGATTTGTCGTTCGGAGTACCCGGTAGGTATTGATCAGGCTGCCCTTATAATCTGCCTCAAATCTTCTGGAAATAACACCCTGAAAGATATCTCCCTCCCGGATATAATGTTTGGTCTTTTCCACCATATCACAATACTCTTCTTCGGAAAGGTTACAGGTAAATTCCACATTCTTATCTGCCTCTTCCTCCGCTAATGGCGTGGTATCCTGAATCAGATGGATCATTTTTTCAATCTCGAGTAACGCTTTCTTATATCCCTTCTCGCCATCCTCACTCCGGTAATTGGTGATCACACTGATCTTCTGCTTCAAATGGTCATAAGCAATTACTTTATCAAATAACATTAACTTATAATCATCAAAATCACTCTTTTTTAAATGTAGCTTTGGTTCGGCATATCCGATCATCTCATAAGAAAAATATCCGACCAATCCACCGGTGAAGCTTGGCATTCCCGGAATTGCCGGTGAATGATACCGGTCAAGCAGATTGCGAAGTGCTTCATATGCATCCTGTTTCTGCTCTGTTACCATGGCTCCGCTCTGCATCCGCACCACACCATCTTTGCAACTGATCTGTAATAACGGACTCACACCTAAGAAAGAATATTGACCCCATTGCTTGCCACCCTCCACACTTTCCAGTAAATAATAGCGGTTGTCGATCTCCTTCAGTCTCCGAAGCAGGGTGATCGGTGTCACAACATCTGCGTAGATCTCCTTGCATACCGGAATCATATTGTATTCTTTTTCGTATTGCTTCGCTGTCTCATAGTTTGGAAACATATCTGCACTCCTTTCTTCCTTTTTCTTCTTTCTATCTATTGAGATATGAAACCTCGATTTCGCTTTGCACGTCTCAATACTGACATAAAAAAAAGCTCTTGCCCCCTAAGGGACAAAAGCTTTATAAACAACTTCTGCGGTACCACCCAAATTGATGCATTGCATCCACTCTTCCTATATACTATCATATATATCCCATTGATAACGGACAGGTTCCCGTTGGCACCTACTCTGCAAATGCATTTCAAGCCACCCTCGTAAGTCCATTCACCTATTGACCACCCGCTGCATCTCACCACCACAGCTCTCTGTACAGTTTCACAATAGCTTACTCCTCTTACTCATCGGTTTCGTAGTACTGTTATAACTAATTCTTATTAGTATTTCTCAACCAATTCACAGTATATCGCTCCGGGTTATCATTGTCAAACATATAAAAATTATATTGTAATAATTTTATCTTATGACGCTGTTATCATAGAATACGACATCCACTAACACCACAGATCTCTATATTATAATCATCTATGTAAGATTCCACTCTCATCCACTGCCTGAACAACCTTGGCAAGTTCCTCCGGCGGCATTACCAGTGCAAAACGGACATAACCCTCTCCACCGGTTCCGAACGCATCACCCGGTGTACATAACACCCCTGCCTGTTCAACCATTGTCATACAGAACTCTCTTGAACTTGTATATCCTTC
Organism: uncultured Lachnospiraceae bacterium; assembly: GCA_902762905.1. Classification (GTDB taxonomy): domain Bacteria; phylum Bacillota; class Clostridia; order Lachnospirales; family Lachnospiraceae; genus CAG-590. The sequence goes on from CACWQE010000006.1 coordinate 33,252, forward strand.
CGGCACCGGTGCCCACACAAACATCGTTCCCTGACTATCCGGTACATTCCAGCCAATGCTGCGAAAGCCTCCACACAAGGCATCTCTTCTTTTCTGGTATTCTGCACACTGTGCCTTCACGAATTCATTCGATCCATTCAATGCTGCAATCGCACCATACTGAACCGGAAGAAAGGTTCCGAAGTCAAACTGGCTACGCAGTAATTTGAGTGCATCCACTGCATCCTTTCTGCCTAAGAAGAAAGAAACTCTTGCACCGGTCACATTAAACGACTTTGATAAAGAGAAGAACTCTGCTCCGATATCCATAGCACCCGGAACGGATAAGAAGGACTCTCCCACCTTGCCATCATAGATAATATCCGAATATGCATTATCATGAATCACGAAAATATTATATTTTTTTGCAAATGCCACCAACTCTTCATAGAAAGATCTTGGTGCTGTCCGGCAGACCGGATTATACGGATACGATACGATCATCAGCTTAGCTTTCTTTGCAATCTCTTCCGGAATCTCAGATAACACCGGAAGGAAATCATTTTCTTCCTTCAGATCATAGAAATACATATCTGCACCACTTAAGTAAGAACCTGCCTCAAAGATGGGATAACCGGGATTCGGCAATAACACAAGATCGCCCTCGTCTAGCAATGCCATTCCAACATGTCCCATTCCTTCCTGTGTACCATGTACCCCTGTGATCTGATCCGTTGCAATCTCCACACCAAAACGTCTCTTATAATAAGCAGAGACTGCCTCTAACAGTTCTGGGATATCCCGCAGGGAATACTTGTAATTCTCCGGCTTACTTACAGCTTCTAACACCGCATCCATAATATGCTTCGGCGGCTCAAAATCCGGTGTTCCCACTGACAGGTTGTAGATGTGCTTGCCTTTTTGCTCCATCTCGTCTTTCTTATCATTTAACTCTGCAAAGATTCCGGTCTGAAAATGATCTAACCTCTTTGCAGCAATCTTACTCTCATTACTCATCTTATTCTTCCTCTCTGACAGGCTTTCACGTAAACCACACAAAACTTGCTGCCTGTCTCATATGTTATCTAGATTCGTCCATTCAATTGGCGATTTCTTTCATGCTCTTCTTTACAATCCATTGCAAACTGAATCAGAAATTCATAGAAATCCTTAACGATCGGATTATCCGAAAACTGCGGATTATATGTGATAATAATATCACGCTTACAATCCGGGCTTTTGATCGGTAACAACGCTACATTCGTTGACTTCTGCCAAATGCTATCCCATGAATATTCCGGCCAGAACCCAATTCCAAGACCTGCACTAATAAGGCTTCGCACAGACTCAAAATTCATACTCTCAAATACGATATCCGGCGAAAATCCTGCTTCAAAGCAAAACTGGTCACAGATGCTACGAATCGGTCTGGTATTCGCCATCACAATAAATCCTTCCTCTGACACTTCGGAAAGATCAATCTCATCATAATCTGCATACGGAGAAGACAACGGAACCGCAAGGAAGAATTTCTCCTCTAATATCGTCTGATTTGCTGCCATCGAACGCTTTGGCAAAGTAGCCGTAATACACAGATCATAATCCAGAGAAGACGGACTCTGCACAAACTGGAAGTTCACATCCGGATGTTTCTCCTTATAGGCAATAATACAATTGGTCACCAGGACGGATGCCGCCAATACATTCAAATGAATGGTCATATGCTGCTTTCTTGCCGTATCCGCCAACTTCTTTGGCAGATCATCCAAACTCTTCATGATCGGCTTGAGTTCTTCTACCAACAGCCTGCCCGGTGCACTTAATGTAATACCACCTTTTCTCCGATCAAACAACTTGACCCCTAATTCCTGCTCTAACCGCTTGATCGACTGCGAAAGTGCCGGCTGTGCAATATGCAGAGAATTCGCAGCTTTCGTAATGTGTTCGTACTGCGCTGCCACCATAAAATACTGTAACTGTTGAAGTTCCATATGCGCCTCCATTTCTATCATTCATGAAATCATCTATTATACCTCAGCAAAGAAATAGACTTCTTGTCAGAAGTCTATTCATAATTTCCGATGATTTTATTATAATTTTTATATTATGGAGTGTCAAGTCCTCACAAATGCTTCTCATACTTACCTGCGATCCGCATGCCTTCCTTGACCACAACAAACGCATGCTCATCAATCTTTTTGAGCTTCGGACGCAGATGTTCACACTCATACTTGGATAGGATCGTCATTACCATGTAGGTCTTATCTTCCGTATAACCGCCTTTTGCCTCCCACCACGTCGCATCCCGGTGAAATTCATGTACGATACAATCTACGATCTGTTCCGGTGCTTCCTTCGTGAAGATCATAACCTCCACATTGATATTCTGGATATGTGCTTTGTCTGTCATCAACGTACTTACCGCCGAGTAAATGATACTATAGATTGCCGTCGGCAGACCAAACAACATCGCACAGATTCCATATACCACGCAGTTCACCGCAAGCGATACTTTTCCGACACTGAAATCCTTATACTTCTTCGTAAAATACATTCCAACAATATCCATACCACCGCTCGAACCACCCGAACGCAAGGCAATTCCAATTCCTGCACCTGCCATGATGCCGCCGATCATACTCGCTGTCAGCGAATCGGATACGATCGGTGTTGCCGGAATCGGTATGAAACTAAAGAAGATCGTCTGGCTGATCACACAGATCAAAGTTCTTGTAAAGAAGCTTTTGCTAATAGATACATATGCCAATATAAAAAGGGGAACATTTAGCACCAGATTGATAACACCCGCAATATCGGTCTTGCCCGAAAACAAATGCAGATAATGCACGAATATTGTACGCAGAATCTGACTGATACCAAGGATTCCGCCATTATACAGATCTGCCGGTACAATAAACAGGTTAATACCCATGGCAAACAATAGCATGCCAAGTGTCGCAACTCCAATGTGCTGCCAGAACTTCTTACTCTTTAAGTCTTCCATAATGATCCCTCCATTTCAGCTTATTTACATCGCATGTACCTTTTTCCTCACAAAATAGAAACAGACAACCTGCATTACGATCGTTAACAGCCACGATACCGGATACGATATGAACAGAAAATCCAACGCTCTATGATACGGAAACACCAGGTAGATCCACACAATTCTTGTTCCGACCGTTCCAATTACCGAAAGGATCATCGGCACGGTAGAATGTCCCATTCCCCGTAATGCTCCGGGAAACAGATCCATGATTCCACAAAGAAAGTATGTTACCGTCGTATATAACATAATATCCACACCACATGCCACAACGTCTGCACTCTTAGTATAAATGTGCATCAGTTCGGAACCAAACAGGTACGAACCTCCGCCAAGCACCAATGCAACAACTACCGTCAGTCCCAGGCATTCCAATAACACTTTATCCATCCGCTTGAACTTCCGCACACCATAATTCTGGCTGGTAAAGCTCATACATGCCTGTGTAATGGAATTCACTGATACATATAAGAATCCTAAGATATTGTTTGCCGCTGTATAACCTGCCATGGCAACCGAACCAAAGGAATTCACGGATGACTGTAATAACACATTCGAAAAATTGATGATCGTACTCTGGATGCCCGCCGGTACTCCAACCTGAAAGATCTGCTTCACATAGCGTGCTTTCATTCCAAGCTTGGAAAACCGCAATTGGTAACTGCCTTCCGAATCATATAAGCACTTCAACACTAACACACATGATATGCACTGCGAAATGACCGTTGCAATCGCAACACCCGCCACACCCATATGAAACCGGATCACAAGAAACATATTAAGGATCGCATTGGTTGTGCCGGACAGAATCAGAGAATACAATGGACGCTTCGTATCTCCCACCGCCCGTAAAATGGCAGCTCCATAATTATACAACATGAAAAATGGCATTCCCATAAAATAGATCCTCATATATAGGGTTGCCTGATCCAACACATTGTCCGGTGTATCCATAAGCTCTAAGGCTCCCTTAGCCGCTAAGATTCCCACAAGCCCCATCACAATTCCGCTAATTAGTGCAAGTGTGATCGATGTATGCACCGTCTCTGACATCTCTTTATCCTGTCCGGTGGCATAGAATCTTGCTGCCAATACATTGGCACCTAACGAGATTCCCATAAACAGATTCACAAAAACATTGATCAGTGCCGTTGTTGAACCAACCGCCGCCAATGCTTCACTTCCGGTAAATCGTCCAACTACGATAATATCCACCGCATTAAATAACAATTGTAAGATTCCGGATAACATCAATGGAATCGAAAAGGATATCAATTTATCCAATATGGAACCATTGCACATGTCTATCTCATATTTGTTCTTCTTCTCAGTCTTCATCTTGTATGCCTTTCTTATGTCAATCTTCTGCCATTTCCCCCGAATTTTCCTCTTCTGTCTTCTCCTGTATGATCGGCTCTAACGTATCATAATCATATTGCTTGAAACTGCCCCCCGGCATGTCCCAATATCGATTCCAAATTCGTTCCTTCAGTGAATCGCCCTCATCCGATATCTCTTCATTCTGTGGCCCCTTCCGCACTATATTTACATATTTATCCACCGCGTCATGCCCCTGCACCTGATCACAATATAATTCTATCCTGTATTGCATATCCGAATCCACAATGTAACATGCTACACCCGAGTATTTTTTAATTATTTCAGGAGAAATGCTATCGATATCAATAGAATCGATGTCTTTCACTAAGAGATATAGCTCCGGCTTATGTAGCCAATCTCCCGACAATTTCTGGTAACGATCATCTAAATACTCATATAATTCCTCTTCCGACAATCCATATGGCAGCCGGTCACCCAACGGTGTCTCTCCTTCCCCCTTTTCCAAATGTTCCTCGTCAATGAAATCATTTTTATATGTTGTAGTATTTACCCATCCATCCAATTCAGCTGCTGCATCTTCATAATCAATACCAAGATCCGCAGTATAATGATCTATCAAATACTGTTCTGCCAATGGGGTATCTTCATCTGTATACATCTTATCTTCTTCCGTAATATACAAATAAGCATATTGGTGTCCGGATAACCGGTAAGTTCCCTTTACCGTATCTGTTAAGCCATATCCTGTCACATCCCCATCTATCACAAGTTCACATTCTAATATCTTCACCTCGGGCATATTCGTCTCAAACCAATTTGCAGCAATCTCTTTACACTTTTCAAATTGCTCCTGTTTCTGTTCCTCTGTAAATGCATCTCTTGTACACCCGGTTGCCAGTATCAACATACAACTCAACCCGATATATGCGATCTTTCGAATGTATCTTCCACTTCTATTATACGCCTGCATGATAAAATCCTCTTTCAGCTTTTGGTATAAGTATACTAAGATTTGTAAGATTATTCAATTCTTCCTAATGAAGAATAACGTGATATACCCAACAAACTTTTATTGTATTTCTAAATCATAGGTATTACTATTTAACACAATTTGTTTAACATCAATTTCCCTACCCTGTTCTTTTTTATATTCCCCGATCGTATTGCATATTTTTTTAATATTTTCTTTTGTAGCTCTCGGTCCTAAATATATTGTTTTTACGCAATCAAACTCCATATCTATTGATTCTATGTTATTGGTCTGTTTTTCTATTTCATTTTTCAAAAAAACACAACGCCATTCTTTTTCGTATCTCCAATGATTAGCTTTTACATAAAAGAAACCGTTTGAATCCGTAATCCAATCTTCATCTATTATATCATTCGCACTATCTGCCATGTCGCATATTTCCATCCCACCACTTCTTTTCTTTGAATATATTACCGGCATCATTCTCCGAATGCATTCATTATCCTCCTTTAATAGCGATAAATCATATTCAAAGCATAACCCTGAATAATTATCAGCATAATGAGCCCACATAAGATTATTTGTTGGCGTTTCCGTAAAACACTTTATATACGCAAAATGTTCCAGCCGAGTAATTTGTTCGTTTAATTCATTTCCATCTATATTTGTCTCTGCAATTCCCTCAAAAATATCATTTAATCGACCATTGCAAGATAAAAAAATATTTTTCAAATTAATATCATATCCCGGACGAAACCTATCATACCGAAACAAGGATAACTGATCTCTCTTATAACGCGGTCCGGCATAATCATAAAATTTCTCCACTTCTTTTCCACCAAAACAATATGCAAGCTGTTTCATTTTTCTTAATTTGTCTTTATATTTAGAACAAACATCTCTCTTACTCATTCGCTTTTATACTCCTATTTCCCATTCTTAATATTTTTTACTTTCTGAGCTTCACAAACAAATTCTTTTCGACTACCATTATATTGCCATTTGTAACCCGCTAACATCATTCATGACCCTCGCTTGCTCTCTACAAGCTATATCGTCTTCTTACGAAACCGGAGTCGTTTCATGTATTTGCGGTTCTTGCTTTGCAAGAACTGAATAAACAAAAAAGGATGCCATCTGCAAGTACCTTGCGTGGCATCCTTTCCATATTAAACACTATATCAATAATCCTCCATTCGACTACCATTCCAACTTCGCCTTAGGCTCGTTGCAATGAAGTCTCAGGAAGGGCTTTCACACTAACCTCATGCTTCGCATTCGCTAAGTGTTCAATGCCTAGCATACACCCTGAGCAAGCATAGCATCTACTACCTTCTCAAATCCGGCAATATTAGCACCTGCTACATAATCTGTGTTGCCACCAACTGTCATATCATATCTCTTAGCAGCATCACTAATGTTAGCGTAGATTGTCTCCATGATTCCCTTAAGCTTACCATCAACCTCTTCGAATGTCCATGATAATCTCTCAGAGTTCTGGCTCATCTCTAATGCAGATGTAGCAACACCACCAGCGTTAGCAGCCTTACCACCTACGAATAATACGCCATTCTCCTGTAAGTACTTTGTAGCGTCTAATGTTGTAGGCATGTTAGCACCCTCTGTTACTGACTTACATCCGTTAGCAACCAACATCTTAGCATCCTCAAGATTCAACTCATTCTGAGTTGCACATGGAAGAGCAAGATCACACTTGATTGACCATACACCGTGATCATTTGCATCTTTCTTAACATGATACTCAGCAGATGGACGAGCAGCTGCGTAAGCATCCAAACGAGCACGTTTTACTTCCTTAACATCCTTAAGTAATGCAACATCGATTCCTTCCGGATCATAAATCCAACCTGTTGAATCAGAACATGTTACACACTTAGCACCTAACTCCTGAGCTTTCTCGATTGCATAGATTGCAACGTTACCAGCACCTGATACAGTAGCGATCTTGCCTTCTAAGCTCATGCCGTGATCTTTCCATAATGCATTTGTCAAATATAACAAACCATATCCGGTAGCCTGTGTACGAGCAAGAGAACCGCCCCATGTAAGACCTTTACCGGTTAATACTCCTTCGAACATTCCCTGAATTCTCTTGTACTGACCGAACATGAATCCAATCTCTCTGGCACCTGTTCCGATATCACCTGCAGGAACATCGATATCAGCACCAATATATTTTGAAAGCTCTGTCATAAAGCTCTGGCAGAATGCCATAATCTCTCTGTCTGATTTACCCTTAGGATCGAAATCAGAACCACCTTTACCACCACCGATCGGAAGTGTTGTAAGAGAGTTCTTGAAGATCTGCTCAAAACCTAAGAATTTGATGATACCTAAGTTAACAGATGGGTGAAGTCTCAAACCTCCCTTGTAAGGTCCAATTGCATTGTTGAACTGTACACGGAAACCTCTATTAACCTGTACCTGACCATTGTCATCTACCCATGGAACACGGAACATGATCTGACGATCCGGCTCTGTGATTCTCTCTAAGATTGCGTTCTTTCTGTAAAGATCCTCGTTTGCATCAATTACAGGTCTTAATGACTCAAGTACCTCTGTTACTGCCTGCAAGAACTCAGGCTGGTCTGCATTTTTCTTCTGTACTACTTCAAGTACCTCATCAACGTATGACATTCTTATATCCTCCTTATAACTGGCGACTTAATTATATTAAGTAAAAAAAGAACATACGACAGACGTATGTTCTTTTCACTCAGACGCCTTTGTCTATAAAGTATTATATAGAAATTACTTAATTTATGCAAGTAACCCTCTTTTATAATAAATTTTATAACGCAAAAACACCTTTTTATTTAATTTAATTAAGTTGTCATTTATATATTATAGACCATTTCGCATTCAATACTTAATTTTATTAAGTATACCGTGTTATAACACAGAGACATATCATAATATGTACATTATGTATATATAACAAATTTCACAATTTACGTTGTGTTTTCAAGGCATCTGATATTATTTTTTATTCAATATGCACGATACTTAAGTTATGTGTCTATATCTCACATTAAAGCACCCGTTATGGCAAGACTCATAACCCTTATCAATCTGTCATTTCTATACATACCCATACAAGCCACGAACCGATACTTCACCAGATATAATGGATCGCTGTACACCCGCCTTATCTTCTACGATCAGACCTCCGCGCTGATCTACGCCAATTGCCCGCAATACCGTCTCCTGCTCTTTTTCTACTATCTTAACATCTTTCCCACGGTTGATCAGCCTTGCATTATAATCCTCAACTAACCCTTGCAGATCCTCTGTCTCTAAGAACTTCTCATAATATACCTCAAAACAATTAAAAAACTCTGCCAGCAAACGGGTTCGATCCACCTTTTTTCCTGTTTCCAGACAGATGGATGACGCTATATCACGAATCTCTTCCGGAAACTCTGTCTGGTTGCAATTCACTCCGATTCCAACCACCACATAATTAATATATTCCAAGTCACTGCTGCTCTCTGTCAGGATTCCGCATAACTTCTTACCATTTGCGATCACATCATTCGGCCACTTGATCATTGTCCGCAGTCCCATCACATTTTCAACTGCCTGTGCTAATGCCAATGCCGATACCAACGTGATCATGGATGCACGGTCTGCATGTACATCCGGTCTTAACAGCACCGTGAAATAACAGTTTCCCATTGGGGATACCCATGTCTTGCCTCTGCGTCCTTTTCCTGCTGTCTGCTGCTCTGCAATCACAACCGTTCCATTGTCCCCACCGGACTCTCCTAATATCTTCGCCTGCGTATTCGTGGAATCCATCTTCTTATCATAAACAATATTGTGTGCCAGCCACTGTGTATGAAGATATTCTCCGATACGCTTTGGATCGATCACATCCGGTTCTTCGACTAAATGATATCCTTTGTTATTCACAGATTCAATCACATATCCATCCTCTTTCAACGCATTAATATTCTTCCATACTGCCGTTCTGGAAATTCCTAACTGGTCGCACAATGTCTGCCCTGACACAAATGAATCCTGTTGTTGTAACATTTCTAATATCTTATCTTTCGTTGCCATTACCTCTTCCTCCATTCCAATCGTATCCATTTCATTCTTCCCCAGTATCTCAATCACCAAAAGCATTCCTTCCTGTTACATATGCTTCCCTGTTTCCGATCTATCGTATTACTGCTCTTCTTGTTCTGCCTCTTTCTTCTTAATCTTCAGCATACCATATAACGCCTCTCCAATCTCCCGATTTGAAGTAAATGGTATCACAAACTGTTCTTTTCCGATGTAGATCTGAATCAGGCTGTAGTCCATATTCTCATTGGGAACCACATATCCAAGATCCCGAATCTCACCATAAGAGATTGTCATTTCTTTCCGATGCATCTTAAGTGTCATCGTCTTATCTCCAAACACATATGTAATATCATATGCCTGCGGGCGTAATGTCTGCCGCAGCAGATAGATTCCGTATGCAAGACAGCCCGCACAAAGAACTGCTGTCACAATGCGGTTTGTCGGTTCTTTACTCGTTATCACTACAACAATGCGGATTACTGCAATCATAATAAAGATTCCTGCAATCACGCGCATACCAATCCGATTATTCTTATTCTTTCTTACTGTATGTTCCATAAAATATCCTTCCCGCCATTTCTTTATCATTCATTTTCTCATGTGCACATTATAGCTCAAATCCGGAAGAAAAGCGAGTAGCAATATAAAGCGGCGATAATTTAGGGATCACAATTATCCGTTTATATTTGCTAATATTTGACATGCAGAGACAATAATTGTAAGTTATATATCAGAAATACAAGAAAAAGCCTGCCGGAGCTTCCACTCTCCAGCAGGCTTTCTCTATAGGATAACCTTTATATATTATTCTTAACGATAGATAATATCTTCTCTTCCCGGTCCATTGGAAACCATCGTAATAGGGAATCCAATCTGCTCCTCAACGAACTCGATATACTTTCTACAATTCTCCGGAAGATCTTCATACTTCTTGATTCCACGGATATCTGTCTTCCATCCTGGCAATGTCTTAAGTACCGGCTTTGCCTTCTCAAGCTTTGCTGTTGTTGGGAAATCTGTTGTAACTTCCCCATCAATATCATAACCAACGCATACCGGAATCTCATCTAAGTATCCTAATACATCCAATACTGTAAATGCTACATCCGTTGTACCCTGAATACGACATCCATACTTAGAAGCAACACAGTCGAACCAACCCATTCTTCTAGGACGTCCTGTTGTTGCACCAAACTCACCGCCATCACCACCACGGCGTCTTAATTCGTCTGCCTCATCGCCAAAAATCTCACTGACAAATGCACCAGCACCAACAGCAGAAGAATATGCCTTTACAACCGTAACAATCTTCTGAATCTCATATGGTGGAATACCAGCTCCGATTGCACCATATGCTGCTAAGGTAGAAGAAGAAGTAACCATAGGATAGATACCATGATCCGGATCTTTCAGAGAACCCAACTGACCCTCTAATAAGATGTTCTTTCCATCCTTGATTGCCTGCCACAAATATGCAGATACATCACATACATACGGCTCTACCATGCTCTTATATTCCATCAATGTGTTATATACTTCATCTACTGTAAGCAATGGCTGATGATACAAATGCTCTAACAGGATATTCTTCTGTGCGATCACACGTTCAATCTTATCCTTCAACGCAGCCTCATCCATAAATAACTCGGATACCTGGAATCCGATCTTCGCATATTTATCAGAATAGAATGGAGCAATACCAGACTTTGTAGAACCAAATGACTTACCTGCAAGTCTTGCTTCTTCATAAGTATCGAACAATACATGATATGGCATAACCATCTGTGCTCTGTCTGATACTAAGATCTTTGGTGCCGGGACTCCTTTCGAGGTCACTTCCTGAATCTCTTTGAATAATTTTGGAATATCTAATGCAACACCATTACCAATAATACTTGTGGTGTGATCATAGAATACACCAGATGGTAATGTATGAAGTGCAAACTTACCGTAATTGTTCACGATCGTGTGACCTGCATTGGCACCACCCTGAAAACGTACAATAATGTCTGCTTCCTTACTTAACATATCGGTAATCTTACCTTTACCTTCGTCTCCCCAATTCGCTCCTACTACTGCTTTAACCATGTGCATAACCCTTTCTTTGACCATATATATTGTAAATGAGGACAGAACCGTCCTTCATCACACTCGTTCAGTATACTGCAATTCAAGACATAAGTAAAATCAATATTTCTAATACTAGCCATAAGCTGTGCTTATATCTCATAAGTACAGCTTATACCTAAAAAAAGAACAGCCACCTTCACATTCCCATTCTACGCAAAGGATAGCTGCTCTATATTAAAGAAAGGTTTTCCAATTAGATTAACTATGCAACCTTAATATTCTTCTCAATAAATGTCTTGATCAAGGTCTTCTCTTTCTCGGTTGTAATTGGATCTAATACGATTCTTCCGTTCTCCTTACCGTATACACAAGCATACAGATCCACCTGCTTACCAGTCTCTTCCTTGGCATTATCTGCCTCTGTATAGATCAGATAACGCTGCCCATTCTCCGGATTCTCTACTACACTCAATCCAACATATACGATCTCCTGACCCTTTTCATTCACTAATTTAAATGTGTTATTTAACTCCATCTTATCCTCCTATTCACTATCCGCTTACATTGTGCCCTTCTAAGATTCTCTGATCATGCCACGCTGCAAGACGTTAATAGCTTCCTATTGTGCTATCGGTTCTCTAATTGGTACTCGCTTCCCTAAGTAATTCCAACAACTTAGCTGCTGCTACAGACATCGTAGAACGTTGATCGGTTAGCAGACACATATCCCGTTCCGGAATCTTCTTCTTAAACTCTAACCGGAACAACTCCCCACTGTCGATCTGCTTCTTCGCAAAATCTTCTACAACACACCCAATTCCCAGATTACGCATTGCAAACTGCACAATCATGTCACTTGTTGCAAGTTCGAATTCCGGTGTAACAGATACCTTTCTCTCTTCCAAATAGCTATCTACATATTTCCTTGTACTCGTATCACCTTCCAAGCAGATCAAAGGCAAAGCAGACAGTTCCTTATAGTCCAGCTTCTTTCCCTTCAAATAACGGAACTTTTCCCCCGCCACAAACACATCCTGAATCTTGCGAACGCATGTAATATCATACTTCGAATCAATATCTAAGGGTTTGGTCACTACCCCAAAATCAATTCTTCCCTGATTCAGGTGGTCAATGGTCTGTGGCGTAGGTGCATTCGTCACAGTAACTTTAATCTCAGGATACAGTTGATGAAAACGTTCCAGATATGGCAACAGATAGAATTGCAACGACATATCGCTCGCACCAATCCGTACCTCTCCATATTCCAAATTCATCATCTTCGCAAGCTGTGTCTCACCCGCCAAGATCGTCTCATAACCATTCCCGACATAAGAATACAATAAAGTTCCAGCTCGGGTTAAACTGACACCTTTCGCACGTCTGGTAAAAAGCTCAATCCCTAATCCCTGCTCGAGCTGTTTCACAGCTTGGGAGACGGCAGGTTGTGATATACAAAGCTTCTTTGCAGCACCAGTTATGCTTAGTTCGGTGGCTACATGATAGAAAATCTTATAGTATTCCAGATTGATATTCATATAATCTCTCCTTATGCCTAATAGATTTCCCATAAGCAGATTATATACCATAAAATTTGATTTGTACACCCCTAAAATGCATTTTTTATTTCATTTTTTCAAAAAAATCATGTTAATATGTATGCTTATTGCCTTATAAATATACATAATATTTTGTTCTTATATTTATTAATTTCTCTGCCATAATCTTGGCTTATACCTCACACTTATTTCCTCTCAAACAATCGAGTAGGCTAGCTCCTACTCGATGAACATTGGCCGTCATATAGAAATTTGTGCAAGCACAATTTCTATATGACGGCTTATTGCACAAACAGGGCACCATAGCTTTCCAGCTATGATGCCCCGTTATAATACGAATTCCTATCTTTAAAATAATTATTCTGTTATTTCTGTTAATACAAAGTCAGATAATGTAATGACTGCAGCTTCTGTTGGTTTATATGTTGTTTTACCTTCAGAAGTGTATGTATCAATTACTCCCATATTTACATTCATCTGGATTGCATTACAAGTATCCTTATCAGTCAAATCTACCGTATAATTAACAACCTTTTCAACACCCGCTTCTAACTCCAATGACTCTCCACCGTACCATGTATATTTGTTCTCTGTCGGATCCTGAAATACATACTTGATGGTGCGGTTTGTTGAAGAAGTAACCTTAAATGTAAAATGGTACTTCTTTCCTGTCTCCAATGTTAACGGCTCCTGTGTCAGTTTTACATTCCACTCCTCTGTTCCAGGGTTATTTACAGTATAGGTTATTTTTCTATCTGCAACACTGATACTTCCCAATTCTTCTGAAAGAATATATGGCTTCCAGTTTGTTGTTCCATCAGCAAAATTACCATTTGCAATGATATTAGTTGTCTCTGTACCTGCAGATGTTTTCTCAACTAAAGAGATATTAGAAAGTGTAACTGTATGCTCCGCTGTAATCTGTGCACCCTCTTCTTCACCGATTTTACCTAATGAGAAGCTGAGTACTGCATATTTATCATTCTCTGTCATTGTAAATTCATCTTCTACATGCTGAGACTCTGAAGTCAAATCCACATCCGCTTCCTTATATACACCCCAAACTCCACCATTTTTATCACCGTTTTTCTGAACGGCATAATGCATCTTACGATTCATACTAGACTGCACATCATATGACAATACATAGGTTTTACCTGCCTGAAGTGGTATATCATTCTGCTTAAGCTGTACGTGCCAGTCCTCGGTGCCTGTGTTCTTGATTGTATAGGTAATTGCTCCATTTGCAATTGCACTGGAAGCATCTGCAACAACATCACTATCCCAGTTTGCAATGGTTTCAACCCATGCAGAATCTTTACCAACACCTTTGGCAAAATCTGCTTCCTGAACCAGATTCGTTCCTGCCGGAATATCCGGGAACACATCCTCCGGCTCTGCAATCTTCTCCAGAGAAATATCATCAATACAGATTCTGTGCTGGGTCGTAATCTGTTTATCAACATTACCCATCGCAATATTGAAAATAGAACCTTTATCTGTTTCATAATTCATCTTGAAGTTCACACTAATGGTCTGGTATTCTCCGTTCACGTCAACCGTATCCTGTACATAAGGAGTCCAGTCTTCCTTACCTGCTTCGGTCTTGTGCACCGCACCGTTTCTCTGAATTGCATAAGATACCTTTCTGCCACCGGCAAGATCTGTCTTAATCTTAAACTTCAGATTGTACCACTGTTCCTTCTCCAGTACCACATCTGACTGCTTTAACTGGATATGCCAATCCTGGTCTCCGGTATTCTTGATTGTAATATCAAATGCATTATTTTCTTTCTGACTGTCTACAACATAAGTCACATTACTTGGCGTATAGGCATATACTTCATAGCCTGCAAGCCCTGCATTAAAGGAACCATTCTTAATCAAGGTATCCTCTACCAAACGAATGTTGTCTAATAATACGGTACCATTAACACCAAGTGCGAATTCGATATCGTCGATTGACTCAATATTTGCCTCTGCACCAATTGTAAGCTTCAGTGTATAGCTCTGACTCTTCTTGCCAATTGTAAATGTACGTGTAGCACCTGCCACCTTAACAGTAATATCCTTTGTCTCCTCAGCATTCTCTGTATCCAGACATGCATCAAAGCTTAACGCATATTTACCCGGTGTCAGCGGAAGCCCAGTCTGCTTCAACACAACCTCATTTGCAGCTTCGCAGCCCTTTGTTGTAATCTTAAATCTTCTGTTGTCCAGGACTCCTGTAACCCCGTAGTTCGCCTTGCTGCCTGCATCTTCAATATCCCAATACTGCAGGTTCTTCTTTCCGGTTTCTGTCCCCTCCTGGAACTTGCCATTGTACACATAGTTGCCATCTGTCAATACCTTCTTGCTGTCATCGATTTTCACATCGCCAATTCTTGTGAAATTCACATTGGTGATAAATACATCAGAAATTGGATCTGTTTTACCAAGGTTAAACTCTAAACGTGCATTGGCATCGTCATGGTCTGTCACCTCAAATGTATATGTATATGTCTGCTTGGTTGTTGTAAGTGCTACTTCCGTATCATTCAAATATCTTGCGTAATTGTAATCCGGAGCGGAAACATCCACAATCATCTTTCTGTCACTTTCCGCATATGCATCAAAGCTTATCTGATACTTACCGCCTCTCTTCACAGGAAGGTTCGCCTGTACAAACTGAACGGCATAGCTTTCTGTACCGGCTGCTGTGGTCTTAATCTGTACAGCCTTGGCACCTTCACCGAACGCAGGGGCCTCTACGATAGCAGCCGTTGCCTTGCCACCCTTATCAGTCATAAACTGCCATTTAGAACCATTTTCGCCTGACAGGTCATCTTCTTTAGAAAAATCATTATTCGTTAAGTAGTTCTCGCCTTTTCCCGGCTCTTCAACCTCCGGCTTTACCGGCTTTTCTACTGTGGCCTCTTTTTCCGCGTAGTATTCCGGTGACTTCTGATATGCCTTTACATAGTCTACAGTAAATGCCTGGTCATCATAAGTTGTTGTTCCATCCGGATAACCAACCCACGAGCCGCCGATTGCCAAATTCAGAATCATATAAAACGGCTGGTCAAATGGTGCCGGATAGGCAACGGTACCCTGTCCTTCTGTTGTAGAATACCAGTCCTTTGCTTCATGGTACTTGATACCATCTACATACCATACAATCTTGCCCGGCTCCCACTCTACCGCATAGGTATGATACTGACTGGAGAAATCTCCCTCTGTTATCACTTTTGTTCCCTGTGCCTGACCGTGAGGGTTACCATAGTGAATGGTTCCATAGGCTTTCTTGGTATTATCACCCATAACCTCCATAATATCTATCTCACCACATCTTGGCCACTGTCCGTACAGATTCTCGTTGGTAGGCATCATCCAAAATGCAGGAAGATATCCTTTTCCTGTTGGAACCTTTACTCTTGTCTCAAATAAACCATAGGTAAAGTCATGCTTGCCCCGTGTGTTGATACGTCCTGACGTATATGTAGCATTTCCTTCTCCATCCACTGTCTTAATTGGCTTGATAACCAGATTGCCGTCCTTCACATAGATATTATCTGTGCTGTCTACATATTCCTGAAGCTCCGCATTTACCCATCCCGGCTCATGTGTCTCTACATTCCAATCCTTACGATTTAACTCCTCACCATCAAACTCATCCTTCCATTTCAAGGTATATCCCTCATAAGAAAGATCTTTCTTCTCTGGATTTTCAGGTTTTTCAGGCTTCTCAGGTTTTTCAGGCTTGTCCTGCTTATTATCTTCAGATGGTTTCTGCTCTTCGTTCTTTTTATCCTCTGAGGGCTTTGTAACCTCATCCTTTTTATCTGTTGTTGACTCTGTTGTACTTGTCTGTGTCGTACTCTGCGTTGTTGTATTCGTCTCTTTCTTTCTTACAACAACTTTTATCCGTGTCTTCTTCTTGGAATTTGCCACACTTTTAATGGTTATAACAGCCTTTCCTTCCTTTACCGCTTTAATCTTACCAGACTTGTTCACCATCGCTACAGACTTCTTAGAAGACGCATAAGTTACCTTCTCACTAACCGCTCCTTTCTTTTTCACCTTAACCTTCAAGCGGAAAGACTGCTTTGGTTCTAACTCAAGCTTCTTGTTTTTCACGTTCTTAACTACGATTCCTTTAACATTACCTTTATTCTTAGCCGATACTGATGTAGCTGGTACAATACTAACAATCATCACTGCCATAAGCAGCCACGCTATACTCTGTTTCAAAATACCTTTCATTTTCTTATATTCCTTTCTTCCCTTTCATGACACTTTTGTGTTCCTCTTCTTTACTTCCTATCCGTCCACAGATCGAGCAACTTTCCTCTGATCAGACTATAATGGTCATCCACAAAACCGAAATCCATTCCCTTATAATTCCAAACAGCGCAGCCAATATGATTCTCACGAAATACTGTATTCACATCCTTGAACCATCTTAATGTATCAATTAACGGAGCTTGATCAATAACACCAAATTCCCCACAATATAAACCTACACCTGCATTTGCCGCTGCTTGAACTGCTTCCTGGACCATTTCTCGTATAAATTCTACCCCCATTGTATTCGAATGCGACTTAATCACTACTTCCCCTTGATATCCCAACACTTCGGATTCTTTACGATAATCCTGCATCTGTCCCGGATATACAATTGTCTTATTTTTATCCATCGCTTCTACCCAATGTGCTTTCTGATGAGTAAATAACAGCGGTTCGTAAAAATGAAACGTAAATATCGTGTTAGAATCCATTGGTACTTCCAATAACTTCAATGTCTTAACACTGTTCCACTGAATACCACCATATATGACCGGCGTATCATTTGTAATCTGACGAATCGTTGTTACTGTCTTTCTAATCAAATTATTCCACGCCTGTGCATTCTCTTTTTCGACCACTTCATTCAATAATTCAAACGCAACGTTATCATAGTG
This sequence comes from uncultured Lachnospiraceae bacterium, assembly GCA_902762905.1. Classification (GTDB taxonomy): domain Bacteria; phylum Bacillota; class Clostridia; order Lachnospirales; family Lachnospiraceae; genus CAG-590. Next base: position 51,249 of record CACWQE010000006.1, read on the forward strand.
TCCAAAATGCACTGCAATCTGTGCCCATAAGTTTAAGAAACGTTGCTGCAAAGATTCATTTGAAAATAAGTTATTCTTTTCATTATTTCCTGCATCATTAAAATCGTACCCATATGCTTTATGCAGATCCAACACTACATTCAATTTATAAAGTTTACTCCATTCCAGAACTCCCTTGATCACAGCATATCCTTCTTCAAGAGTATTCCCCTCTTCATCTTCAAGCACTTCATAATCAATGGGAAGACGAACATGATCAAATCCCCATCGCGCAATCTGTCTCAGATCACTTTCCTGTATAAATGTCACATAATGTTTCATTGAATGTTCACACTACGATAAATATCCTCCCAGATTAATGCCACATTCTAATTTCATTCTTCCTCCTTTCCGGTCTTAAGACTCTTCACTTTATTGTAGTAATAGTTATACCATGTTATTTTAATCCATTATATCTTTTTCTTGTGCAATATGTCGTTTTCATGCTATAATCAAACAAGTCATTTTTACCAAAAAAATAATATAAATTTCATCAATCACACCAAGGAGATTTTACTATGTCGCTTCATAAGGAACTTGTCTACAAAGAATTTGTACAAAGAGAAAATGATATCTTGCGGGCCCCTTACAACGCAGAATTAGAATTTTATGATGCTATCAAATCCGGAAATCTAAAAAAGGTCCGAGAACTATGTCTCGAACCTTTAATGGATAAAGCAGGGCTTGGAACCCTTTCTCTGAATCCTCTACAGAATATGAAATTTCATTTTGTTATTACAACTGCTCTCGTAGCCCGTTATTGTATTGAAGGCGGCATGGAGTTATCCGCCGCTTATAGTCTTAGCGACTTCTATATTCAAAAAGCAGATTCCTGCAAAACTGCAAAAGCAGTCTCAGATCTGCATCCAGTCATGTGCGAAGACTATACCAAACGTATGCGTTCCCTTCGCAAGAAAAAAATCTGTTCCAAACAGATTGCTGAATGCCTGGATTATATTTACGATCATTTACATACCCGAATTACCATAGATACATTAGCTGCTCACGTTCACCTAAGTCCTGCTTATCTTTCTAAATTATTCAAAAAAGAAACCGGTAGTACAATCAGCAGTTACATTCTATCTACCAAGATTGAAACAGCTCAGAATATGCTAACTTACTCCAACTACAGTATCTCACAGATTGCTTCCACCCTAGCATTTCCAAACCAAAGCTATTTTGCAGAAAATTTCCGTAAGCAGACCGGTACTACACCCAGTCAATATCGTTCCAATGCACTCCGGTCTACCACACTTGGCAAACACAACTTATAATTGTTCAAATACTTCGCCAATCTTCTCCCGGATCAACAGATCTGCATGCACATCTTTCGTCGTACGATCCATGTTGATCACTACCAAATGCTTACCGTGGAAATAATCAATGAATCCTGCTGCCGGATATACCGCAAGTGATGTACCTCCAATGATCAATACTTCTGCATCCTTAATATACTGTACTGCCTTCTGCATTGTCTCATAATCAAGTCCTTCTTCATATAACACGACATCAGGTTTCACAATTCCACCGCACTCACATCTTGGTACGCCTTCGGATTCCACAATATATTCTACTGGATAGAACTTACCGCACTGTTCACAATAGTTGCGATGTACACTTCCATGCAATTCTAATACTTCCTTACTTCCTGCGGCATAATGCAGACCATCTATATTCTGCGTGATCACCGCCCGAACTTTGCCTTCCTGTTCTAACTGTGCTAACTTCTTATGTGCCGCATTCGGCTTTGCATCTAATGCGATCATCTTATTCTTATAGAATTCAAAGAACTCATCCGTATGCTGCCGGAAGAAACTATGGCTAACCATCACTTCTGGTGGATACTTATACTTCTGGTTATACAAGCCGTCTACACTACGGAAATCCGGTATTCCACTTTCCGTGGACACTCCCGCACCTCCAAAGAATACAATATTATCACTCTCTGCAACAATCTCTTGTAACTGTGCGATCTTCTCCTGTGATTCTTCTCTCACAAGACATCACCTCCAACTGTAATATGCACTTCACACCCACCAACTAAAACTCTATATCTGTGGCAAGCCAAATCCATCCTGAAATGCTTTGCTGATATGTGCCATGGCTTCCTGCTCGTCCGTGCCTTCACATATAATCTCTATCTCATCTCCCTGCTGGATTCTTGCCGCTAATACCCCTAACACACTCTTTGCATTTGCTGTCTGATATCCTTTCTTAATCTGAATCTTTGATTCAAACTTAAGACACAACTCACACAACTGCCCTGCCGGACGCAAATGTAAACCAGAAGGTTCGGTAACCACAATCTTTTGTGCTACCATATCAATCCCTCCTCCTATTCTGCCTATTGTATTTGTGTGATCTCCAACTCAGTCTCTATGCTGTCTAATATCTCAATTCCTTTTAATTCTTTGAAACTTACTGTAAACTTATAAGTTCCGGCTCCATATCCCGTCACATCAATACTTGGAATCAGATTGGTCACTTTAAGACTCTCCAGATCCTGACTTAATCCTTTCACCTTCAAGGTATAACTGATATTCTGTGTAAAATCATAATTCAGATCATCTGACTTACCAACAATATTAATCTCATCCGCATTGATCACTAATGTCTTCTCTTCTACCTTCTCAATTGCTACCTTAACCATGACTTCCTGCGTATCTTCCGCAAGCGTAATACCACTCGGCAGATAATCCGCCAACGTGATCGGTGTCTCCAAGTCTTTTGCACGATCTGTCACATCAATATCGTCAATTACCACTTCGTCTACTTTTGCAAGATCTGCTGCTTCGCCCACTACTAAAATACTGGTTGGTTGATAATCCACACTGGCAATCGCATATCCGGCTTTCGGTTCCCCGGTTGTCTTGACTCTTACATCCAATTCTTTCGTCTTAAGAACTTCTACCGAAACCTCTACTTCCTTCACATCATAATCAAACTTGGACGAATCAATCTCATCACCGCTCTTATCTAAAAATACTGGTGTCGCGTATGCAGAAAGGCTTGAACTTGCCCCCTTCACATCTACATCTACAACAACCTCTTCAATCGTATTCACAACACTCTCTGCGCCTTTCACCGTAATCAGATTCGGCGATGCCGTCTTATTACGGATCGCATATCCATCTGCCACATCAGACTTGGCACGAACTGTGATTGGAAGCTGTTTTTCTAACTTATCCTCTACCGCAACATTAATTGCACTCTCTGTATAGGAAATTGTAAGCTCCTTCGCTACATAACTGCTAACCGCTGACACGTTAATTGCAACTGCATTTGTTACCGACATCTTCGACAGATCTGCAACCGCCTTGAAATCTTCATTCGTCAATTTCTCAACAACACTTCTCCGTCCTTTCACAACAATATCTATCGTTGTTCCATCCGGTACCTCGTATACTTTATTCTTTTCCGTAATGGCATCCCCATTTGTAAATTCAATCTGTATTCCGGAAATCTGTTTCGTCGTTGTATAATCATCTACATTCGCAACAATAATCCATATCAAAATAGCAATGATTAACGATAACACTTTCAATCCGAAATGATCAAGAATTCGATTTTTCATGTTTACCAAGACCTTTCCACCACTTCATTTTTCCGGTAATTGGTTCATTCTTACTTAATTCTTCTATCTTCTTTGGGAAACTCTCTCTTGTAAGTCCCCGATACAGGGTTCCATTATACGCAAGAGATACTCCACCGGTCTCTTCCGATACAATAACTGTAATACTGTCTGACACCTCACTGACACCGATTCCTGCCCTGTGTCTGGTTCCCAACGACTTGTTGATATCCAGATTATCCGATAACGGCAGATAACACGTTGCACTGACAATCCGGTTATCCCGAATTAGCACCGCTCCATCATGCAACGGTGTATTATGTTCAAAAATATTGATCAAAAGCTGACTAGACACTTCTGCATCAATCGTAATGCCGGTTCTTTCATAATCTCCTAATCGGACATCCTGTTCTAAGACAATCAACGCTCCTGTCTTTACTTCAGCCATTGCAAATGTCGCCTTTGTAATCTCATTGAGCATCTTACGATCCAACACTCTTCCCGATTTTGAATCATCCATTGTAAACAATGAAGATATGAAATTCTTACGTCCAAGCTGTTCTAACGCTCTACGAAATTCCGGCTGAAAAATGATAATAACCGCAATAACACCTACACTGATCGTATTCTTAAATATCCATAAAATAGTATTAAATTGGAATATCATCGCGATCCCCGTAAATAACAATAACACCAATATACCTTTGATCAATGTCCATGCACGGGTCTTCTTAAACCAGTCCATAATGTAATAGATTAAAATTGCAATAATCGCAATCTCGATCACATCCGTTACCGTCACATGCGGAATATAGAACCAGTCAAAATATGTTTTAAAAAAATTCACTAATTGCTTCAACTGTTAACATCTCCATCTAATTATGAGTCTTGGAATTAATATGTTTCACATTCTTATTGGATTCTGAAACTGACAACTTTGGAATTGCCTTAACATAGTAATAATAATCATCATCTTCAAACTGAAGCACTTCTGTTCTCTGATAATCCACAATTCCTTTCCAAAATTGAAACAGAATTGCAATCAGTACTCCTACAATGCTTTCCAACAGGATTGCTCCGATTGACATCTCTATTGTTAGTGTAATACTTCCAACCAAAAATAAAACAATATTCAACACACCTGCTACTAAAAAGGATACCATCCAAGCGTGTTCAAATGATGAACGATGAATCAGATATGCAATCAAAATCACAACAGCAAACACTACAATCGTTAAGATCATTTCTTTGTTGCCGACTAATTCAGCCAGCACATATTGAAATCCCTGCACTGCTTCGTCATCTTCCGTAGCCGCAGCCAGCACTTTGACCAGATCAGCAACTGCCCCTTCATAATAATACAGAATCACACCAAATCCCATAGGAACAATTGCTGCCGGACCAACTAAAACCCCGATTATAACCGGCAATGCATATGCAAGATGACACACATAAAATATTGGCACTAACAATGCAATTACCCCGGACTTCGGAATAAACCGCATATATCCACAATAGAATACCATGATCAATGCAAAACTTAACAGTGCCACATCAATGGACACTTTAAATGACTGCAATACAATCAGAATTGCAGAAATCCCGGTAATAATCTCCAATGGTAAAAATGCACAGACCAATGCAAGTAAAGCCAAAAGAATTCCCTTACTAAGCACTGCAAGATATCCGAACTGCGTACTAATTGAAAAGAAAATACACAACGCAAGTATCCCCTTGCCGATTGGAGTAAATATATAATCGTAGCGGCTGATAAAAGCCTTCACGTTATCTCTAAAAGTCAATAAAGCCGTCATCGATCACTACTCCTCCTTTCGCCTTCACAACTTCCTTCTCTGCTTCTTCCTGCAACTTCTTCAGGTTATGATTATAGATAATAATATCCGATCTGCTATTCTCATACTTCTTAGCATAGATTACTCGTGCGATCAGCCAATATACAAAGATCCATATTCCATAGATCAATAAAATACCCGCCACCATCTTCTTATAATCATATTTCAGTATATTACTCAAAATGTCATCCAGCCGATAAACTACTATGATTGCCGCAAGAAGTACAAATGCAATCGATGCGTATACGACCGTCTTCAAAGCATTCAATCTGACATAATCAGCCTTGTAATAACAATGCATCGGAATCTCTGTCTTGCCTTTTCTTTTCTCATAAATGGCAATCCGACTCATTAACTTGACATTCTCTTCCCGAACCATAGGTTGCCTCCCAGCTTCTTACTATCAACTGTTTCTTAGGCAGGTTCTGTAAAACCTACCCCAAAATATTCTATTATATTTACTTTCAAAAAGCAATAGATTTTACAGAGAATCAATCATCCCTTGAACATTTTTCTGCGTCTATTGCCAAAACAAACATCAGTACATAAAATGCATCCTCTGAATTCACAACATCTAATACATACGTATCAGACAGATGAAAATATTCTTTTGATATAGAAGCAATCTTTCTACCATCTGCCCCTGTAATTATATAATCCCATTCCAACCAGTTTCCCTCTACGTGCCAGCCTCTATATTCGATATTATATTTAGGTTTGAAAAACGTCCACTCTTTACTGATGCAACCAAGGTATCTTCCCTGTTCATAAATCTCAAACTTTGGAAGAAAGGTAAGAATCTTTTCTTTTACCATCCCGACTTCCCTACCGTATATGTCGAATATTTTAAGGCAATGTCCCCATGCCAACTGCCCCTTCACCTCATACACCTTATTCCCATCTTCATCTGTAATATCATAGCTGTCAAGCCATGAAAATATCCGTTGTTTAAATAATAAACGCATTCTTCCGCCTCCTATCTTTTATCCATATACGCCGCAGCCTTCTCCATTATCTCTTTCATAATTTCAAGATCCTTTCCTACATTTCCTGTCTCCATGGAATGATTGGCATTCTCAGTAAGATACAACGGCAATCCTCTTTTTTCACATTCTTCCTGAATCTTTGCCGTCTCCGCCCACGGATCAGCAGTCCCATGAAATACAATCCCCTCTTGTCCGATTGCATCAAAGGATTCTGCAACTGGTGTATAATATATCTGTCTTGCATTTATGTTATATTGCTTCGCATAAGCAGCCGCGACCGCAGTTCCCACACTTTTGGAAATAAACAGCACTTCATTATATGTATTAAATTTAACTGCAGTTAATTGTTCCGTCGCATAGTGTAATGCCTTGCGAAATGCCTCTATCATCTTATCTGGATTACCTTTCACTCCGGACGGTAATTCCCCATACTTTATCTCTATAATCTCATATTCCCGCTCCTTGGCAAGTTTCTTACTATAATATAATAATGGCTTATCTGTATGATATCCGATTCCCGGAAATAGTACCGCCACTTTCTTTTCATCCAGACATTGAGTGATCAATCGCTGTAGATTCGCAATGGCAAACTCCTTTTCCATCGCATGCTTTTTCTCCTCCTCCGTCAATATATCATCCACTGCAAAACAGGCATCAAACAAATCACTTTGTTCACACTGTTCTACGCCTTCTCCAAAACAGCCTGCAACTGCAATCACTTGTTTTCCATATTTCTTAGCAAGCTGTGCAACTCCTGCAGGGGTCTTTCCCATCAAAGTCTGTGCATCTAACCGGCCCTCTCCTGTAACCACAAGATCGACATTCACAATTGCCTGTTCTAAACCAACCTCATCCAACACGATACTGATTCCCGACCGAAGCTCTGCATTTAGAAACATCAAAAATGCATATCCTAATCCTCCCGCTGCTCCTGCTCCCGGTGTATTACGGGTCCCATTCGGATGAATCGGCCCCATATCACACATTGCAATATGCTCCACCAGATCTGCAAACCGCTTCATAGATGTATCCATCGTATCTATCATATCTGCATCTGCTCCCTTTTGAGGACTATATACAACACTACATCCATTCGTCCCAACTAAGGGGTTGGTCACATCACATGCAATCTGAAATCGACAAGACGAAAGTTCCAACAATACATCCTCAAATCCAATATCCGCAATCTTAGAGAGTCCCTCTGCTCCATAAGCGACCTCCTTTCCATTCTGATCAAAGAAATGATATCCTAATGCCTGCAACATACCAATCCCCGCATCATTCGTTGCGCTTCCTCCAATTCCAATAAGGAATCTTCTGCATCCCTGCCAGATAGCATCCCGGATCAATTCTCCGACTCCATATGTTGTTGTATGCATAGGATTGCGTTTCTCTTCCGGCACAAGCGGAAGTCCCGCTGCCGCTGACATCTCAATCACTGCTGTTCGTCCATTTTCCCCTTCATACCATATATAAGAGGATTCAATCCGTTCTCCTAACGGTCCTGTCACCATACAGGTACGTTCCTTTATCTCCTTTTTGTAAGTCAACGCCTCTACCGTTCCCTCTCCTCCATCCGCAACCGGATAGACCTCTACCTTCCAATCTGAATGTATCTTATGTATACCCGTTTTCACTGCATTGCCTGCTTCAAGAGAAGTCATACTCCCCTTAAAAGAATCAACTGCTACAACAATTTTTTTCATTTTATATTCTTCCTTTTTATACTTAATAAATTACTTTCTGACATAAGATTATTCTTTTTATGTACATTTCTATTTTATCACACCCTTTTATAATGTGCTATCTTTTCCCTATTCCACCACTTCGCCGAATACAAATTTTCGTGCAAGCACGAATTTGTACCCAACTTGTTATCTACACAAAAAGAGCGTCTCCTTTCGAAGACGCCCTATCTTACTTATCTAGTAACAAAATGATTTAATTGTACGAAACATTACTCCTCAAATGGAATTACAGCTCCATCGTAAGTCTTATTGATAAAGTCTTTGATCTCATCTGACTTCAATACATCTACTAATGCTTTCACACCCTCGTTATCTTCATTTCCTTCTTTGACTACGATAACATTTACATAAGTCTTAGCTGCTTCGGAATCTGACTTCTCATAAGCAAGAGAATCCTTTGCGACAGAGAAACCTGCCTGCAATGCATAGTTACCATTCAATACTACATAAGCAACCTCATCTGCAACTCTTGCTACCTGCTCTGCTGCTAACTCTTCAATCTTGATGTTATGAGGATTCTCTGCAATATCATTAACCGTTGCTTCTAATCCTGCACCATCCTTTAACGTAATGATTCCGTTATCCTGTAATAAAAGCAATGCACGTGCCTCATTTGTAGTATCATTTGGTACTGCGATCGTATCGCCATCTGCAATATCATCCAAGCTCTTCTTTGTTCCCGGATAGATACCAAATGGCTCATAGTGGATCTTGCCAACCTGCACTAAATGGGTTCCCTTTTCTTCGTTGAAACTATCAAGATATGGTATATGCTGGAAGTAATTTGCGTCAATCTCGCCACCTTCTACTACTTCATTTGGTAATACATAATCGTCATACTCCGTTACTTCCAGATCCCATCCCTCTTTTGCAAGAATTGGCTTTGCTGCTGCAAGAATCTCTGCGTGTGGGGTTGCAGATGCCGCTACCGTAATGGTTCCCTTAGATTCTACATTGGCATCGTCGCCACTCTCAGAAGCTTCCTGTGTCGTCTGCTTATCCTCTGTTGCTGCAGTTGTGCTCTCATCTGCACTGCTTCCGCATCCGGTTAATACTCCTAATGATAATACACTTACTAAAATACCTGCTAAAATCTTCTTTTTCATAATTCTTTCCTCCTGATTTTGATAATTAATTTATATGAAAGTAATATAACATCTCTGCTTTCCCCTGCTCTTTTGTCATATCACTATCATTTACTTATTTTCTGCGATCAAACCGATCCGCTAATTTCATTCCTACAGTCTGGAAGATCTGGAATAAAATGATCAATAATAACACCGTTACAATCATGATATCTGTCTGCCATCTGGTATATCCGTAACGGATTGCAATGGCACCAAGTCCACCACCGCCAACGGTTCCTGCCATAGCGGAATAACCTAAGATGGTTCCCAAGCTGATGGTTGCTCCCACGATCAGGGAAGTTCTTGCTTCTACCAACATTACCTTCATGACAATCGTAAAATTGGAAGCTCCCATAGAACGGGCTGCCTCAATCACTCCGGCATCCACTTCTTTCAGTGAAGATTCTACCATTCTGGCAATGTATGGTGCTGCAGCGATCACAAGTGATACGATCATGGCAGTTGGCCCGTAACTCTTACCTACCAACAATCTGGTAAATGGAATCAATACAACCAGCAGAATAATAAATGGAATACTTCTTACCAGGTTGGCTATGAAATCTAGTATCTTATATACGACTGCATTTGGATGAATCCCATCCCGGTCTGTCACGGTTAATACAATTCCCATCGGAAGTCCTAACACATATCCAAGCAATGTAGATACCAGCGTCATGTAAAGTGTCTCTCCGATTCCTACTATGATCATGTTTGTTACTTCACTACTCCACATCACCGGTCACCTCCTCAATCTCTAATCCACAATCCGTCAGATACTGTTCCATATCTACCTGCAGATGCTTATCTTCCGGCAATCCTAATATCATTTCACCCTTGGCTACGCCACCGACATTCTTTGTATCCGCCCGGAGAATATTGACCGGTGTTCCAAACTTTAAGATCATATTGGCGATAACCGGTTCAAATGCGGAATTATCTGAAAAGACAATCCGTATCTTACGTTTGCTTCTTAACTGCTCTACTAAAGCATCCTGTTTACTTTCTATCTCCGTATCCGGGCGATCCCGTAGGATCAGTTCCTTTGCGGCCTTCGATTTCGGATGATTAAAGATATCTGTCACCAATCCATCTTCTACCAAGGCACCCCGTTCAATGATTGCTACCCGGTTACAGATCTCCCGAATCACGGACATCTGATGTGTAATGATCACAATCGTAATTCCGAACTGTTCATTGATCTGCTTCAATAATTCCAGAATCGATGCCGTTGTCTGCGGATCCAACGCACTCGTTGCTTCATCACAAAGCAGGATCTTTGGATTGGCTGCCAGCGCTCTTGCAATCGCAACTCTCTGCTTCTGTCCACCGGACAGCTGTGCCGGATACGCTTTCTCTTTCTCTTCTAACCCGACTGTCTTCAGAAGATCTCTTGCCTTTGCTCTCGCTTCTTTCTTCTTCACTCCCTGAATCTGTAATGGGAAACAGATATTATCTAACACACTCTTTTGCATCAACAGATTGAAATGCTGAAAGATCATTGCAATATCACTTCTCTGTTCCCGAAGTTCTTTCTCATTCAAAGTTCCCAGATCTTTTCCCTCAATCAACACCTGACCTTCTGTTGGTCGTTCTAAGTAATTCAGACATCGTACCAGGGTACTCTTACCTGCACCTGACATTCCAATAATTCCGTAGATATCACCCGATTCAATATTTAAGTTAATGTCCTGTAATGCATGAACCGTAATTCCCTTTTGTTCAAATGTCTTAGACAGATTCTTTACTTCAATCTCTACCATATATCTCTTCCTTCCTGCTCAACGATTCGCATAAAAATAAGAACCATCGCGAAGATGGTTCTTACTGATCCATGATGTTATATTCTATACTCAATCAAACCGAAGCATCTAACGCATATTCTCTATTATTCCATTTCACACAACAATCCATACCGCAGCACATACCCATAGTGCCGCCCATCATATTGCATGTCATTATGTGATTCATAGAAAATGTTGTTCTCATATCTCCGGTTCTCCTTTCTGTAATGTCTTACTGTCTTACTGTCATCCGGTAATTCCTTTTGACATTGCCTATTATAACAAGCTCTCACAGAAAGTGTTAATACTTAAAACCTTTTGTTTGCCATAGTCTTATCCTATAGCAAAACTTTCCTCTCTCTCCTGCCTTTCATCGTTTACTACTGTTTATAATTGTGCCAGATATCCCGGCTCTAAACATTCCAATACCTTTTCCTTCGGCAACGGCTTGGAATAATAATAACCCTGGATATAATCCGCTCCCATCTCTGTAATGAGCTGTGCCATGGTAAGATCTTCGATTCCCTCCGTTACCACATCCAGATGAATCTTCTTAAACATAGCAATAATATTCTCTAATATCACCTTTGAAGTCTCATTCTTCATTGCCGCCCATACCAGATATTTATCAATCTTCACGATTGAAAATGGCAGATCAACCAGATAATTGATATTGGAATAACCAGAGCCATAATCATCTAAAGAAAAGGACAATCCCGCTGCCTTCATCTTCTTCATATTCCGTATCAGCCGCTCTTCTGAATACGCCGCTGCACTTTCCGTAATCTCTAAATTGATCATTGCCGGATCAATCTCATATTTACGAAGAATCTGTAAAATATCCTCTCCGATATGCTCCTGCATACACTGTACAACCGACAGATTCACTTCAATAAATGCAATTCCCTTCTCCTGCAGATGACACTCTTTATAGAATTTACACACCTCTTCTAATACCAATAAGCCAATCTTAAGGATCGTACCATTCTTCTCTGCAATGCGTATGAATTCTTCCGGTGACACATAGCCATATCCCGGCACCTCCAATCTAGCCAATGCTTCCATGGAATGAAATCTTCTCTGCTTTGTATCATAGATTGGCTGATAATGTACTTCAAAAGTATCCCGCTCAATGGAATTGATGATCGCCTGTTCAATTGCCGCATGACGCGATATTTCCGTTGCACTACTCTCGGTTATCTCGACAAACTGACCTTTTCCCACCTTCTTGGCTTGTTCTACACTGTATTCAATTGCATCCTCCAAGCTCTCCTCGGAATGATGAATCGAATGTACCAGACAGATACAGGCACCAAGCTCGGTATCACTGTCATTAAGATGCCACTTCTGATGCAATATGTTCTGAATAGTCTCCAACTCCTTCGCTCCCTCTGTTGTCTCCTTCAAGACAATTGCAAACTTGTCCCCACCAAAACGATAGACCGACGAGGTAGAATACTGCTTTTGTAATGCCTCCACCAGCATGCGCATCAATTCATTACCACCTGCGATTCCATACACCTCATTAATGATCTTGAAATTATCAAGTGCCAGAACAAAGATCTGCTCTGGAAAGCTCTTTTTCTTATATGTCTTAATATGATGGGAAAATGCCTGCCGGTTCAATGCTCCTGTTGTGGCATCCACATACATGATCGAATTCTCATTTGTCAGATACATAATAAAAATCGTAAGCGCTGTTCCAATTCCTGACAACATGTACTCCGGGATTACAAACTGCACAAGCGTTGGCAGCAACGTTACTACGATCATAATGATTCCTAACACCGATTGTTCCCATCGTATTATCTTATGTGCCCAAATTGCATAAATGGCCGTACCAATCGCATACAGTCCTGCATTAACATACAACCATGTATGTAATATTCCATGATGATAGCCCGCCGCATCAAAATAGAAGAATAAATGCGTCACCGGACTGGATAATACTAACAATGCCGCCGCCACAGCCGGAAGTGCTGCCAAGATCAAAAAACGCCGACTCCCATCCTGAATCTGCTGCACCTTCATATAAATATACAACGTAACCATCATTGGTATGATACATTGCACCATCAAAAATATGGTATTCAATCCATAATTCAGCCATACAGGAACCGCTTCATAATAACTGTCCGTATAGCAGGTGATCACATCTAAACAGATATTCGTAAAACAGACCGCCATAAAGATCTGATACATTTTAGACTGAAAATCCCCCAACCTTTTTCTTGCTCTTGATATGATCAACAGCAATAACAGAAATAGGATCGTACATATCTCATAATCTGCATTATAGTTCACTCAAACACCCTCCCATCTGTCATGATCCCATGTTATGTTCTGCGTGATACTGCTTCTTCTCTACATACATTTTCTTATCCGCATCCCGCAGAATATTCTCAAACGGCTCTTTTGAATTATGCCGGTATGCCATTCCAATCGCTACACTGACCTGCTTAAGCTCCATATACATCTTAAGCCGCTCTACTAATCTCTCTACCTCTTCCTTTGCAACATCCAACAGCACAATGACAAACTCATCACCACCAACACGATACACCTGCTTCTCTCCAAAACAGGAGATCATTCCCTCTGCCGCATCACACAGATATTTGTCACCTGCCTCATGTCCTTTGGTATCGTTCATCCGCTTTAAGCCATTGAGATCACACATGATGATCGCAATCGAATTATTCTTATCAAAGTCTCCCGCATATGCCCAGCGCAATGCTTTCCGGTTATAACACTTGGTCAACTGATCCTTCGTCGCACTCTCTTCTATCTGCTTGGTATAATTCCGGATTCGTATCATCATAGACATAACAAATTCCATCATATCAATCAGAATGGATATGTTATCCATGAACTCAATCGGTGGATTATCCACCCCGTAAAATCCAATGTATTTCCCATTGATCTCGATCGGTCCGGTAACCAATGTCTGAATCCCCTGTGGCTTTAACAATTGATACATGGGCTCACTAACCTGCCGGTATTCTTCTATATCGTAGATCATAATATTATGGGACTTCTCATATTCCTCAAACCAGACATCTAACATCCCATCATACGGAACACGCTTCAGATTATCAATCTCTTCTGTGACACCCTCTCTGCACCATTCATAGGTATTATCAAATGTGCCATCCAGATTGTCCTCAAAGATATATGCACGATCCGATTGCAGATTCTCACAAATATATTGCAGAATCTGATTGATAATATGATCCGATGACTCTGCAGAAGATGCATATCGTATCATATCCGCTACAAATTTATCATGATTGATCTTAGCCATATATTCACCATCCTTTTCCTCGTTACGATATCCTGCGATTCGCTTCACTGTCCCTTACATGTTCCTCGTCTTACTGCATGTAAAATAGATTACCTGATACTTCTTTGCTACTTCGTTAAGCAGTCTTCTTGCTGCTGATAACTTGTCATCATCCAGATTGGTAAATGGATCATCAAATATGAGCATTGGTTTTTCCTGTTGATACATGGCATCTACAAATGCTAACCGCAGACAAATACCGATCAGATCCTGATATCCGGTGCTTAATGTATTGACTTCCCGCTGTCTGCCTTGCTCTGTCACCGTTACCATAATATTCGCATCCATATGAAAATCGGTATCATTCTGTCCGGTGATTCCTGCATAATACTGTTCAAATGCTGCCAATACCGGAGCTGTATACCGGGAGATCAGACTTTCCTTTGCCTGACTAAGCATTGCCTGTGTCTTCTTCAGATATTGGAACTTCTTCTGTTCCTCTTCCTGTATCTTATGTAAGCTCTCTAATTGTTCCCGGTTCTCTTCCCATTCATCATACTGATTACCTAACTGTTCTAACGTCTTATGGTAATCCGTTATCGTCTTATGGATCATCTGCATACGCTCTGTCAGCTCCGATATGGAATCATTTAATTCTTCTAATGACGGAAGTTCTTCTACCCCTGCATCACTTTCAAATATACTGGTATCCACGGACTTTTCAAATTGTGTAAGTACCCGTACCGCTTCGTCCTGATTGCTTCTGGCATGCTGGTATTGCTGCACGCCCTCTTGTAACCCATTCAACTGTGCACGCCGGTCTTGTTCTAGTGCATATCCATATGCCTGTAAGAAGTCTGCCAACTGCTTCTCTGCTTCCTTCCATTCCTCCTGTGCCGTCTGCTGCTGCCGTTCCTGTCTTGCTAATAACTGATATCGTTGCAGGCTGGTACGAAGTGCATACAACGCTTCTTCATAAGAGCTTGCTGTCTCATTCTTCTGATATCTTCCTAAAAAGTCCGTAAGCTCCTGTTGCAGCGCCGTAAGCTGCCCGCCAGTTTCCTTAGATGACGCTATACCTGCTTTCTTTTGCAGTGCATGATATTCTACCGACTCTTCCATAATCTGTTGCAATAAGGTAGCTGTCATATACTCGTCAAATGTCTTTCCATGTGCTATTAAATAGGCTTCCACCTCAGAATCGATCTGTTGTATCCATTCGGCATCCCTTGCAATCTCTGTCTCTAATTCCTGTATTGCTGCTTTCTGTTCTACCGGTTTCTCTTTCCCTGATCCCCTGCCGCTGACCGCGATCAGTAATCCACCGATCAGCAGCGCAATGACACCCGGAATCCACATAGCATGCATGCATAGCAAAATAGCACACACGAAAAGTACCATTCCCACACCGATCACCGCCGGATTCTTCTTCGGACGTTCGGTTGCAGAAGCCTGTAATGCAGTAAGGGTTGCCTGTTTCGATGGCATAGCAGCCTTTCGGTTATTCCGCTCATTCCATTTTCCAATGATAACCGATATCGGTTCAGACTCATTCCGAAACATCTTCTCTAACTGCTCATATCTTTGCTGTTCATAGCTGCTTAACTTCCCCTGCTCATATTCCTGCTGTATTCTCCGGTATTTACCAGCCTTTGCAAGCTGCTCCTCCAATTCCTGTTCCTCTGGAATTCCATTCTGAAAACAGTCATCTAAAGTTTTCAGTTCCTTCCGCTCATCCTCAGACAGCTTAGTCATCTCCAGTCGTTCCCGAATCCGTTCTTCCTCTCCGCAGACAGTCATTGCCTGTCGCAGTTCTTCCCTTGTCGGTACCCCTTTGGGAAACTTTCCTTTCAAGGTTTCTGCAAACTGTTGCTTTTCCCGGACTGCGTTCTTCAAATGTTCCCATTCTTCTTTCTTAGCCAGAATAGACTGCATTGCGGCTACCTTCTTCTGTAATGCTGTCATTTCCTGCATCTTTGATTGTTCCGCTGTATAAGCATTCTCCTGCTCCTGTAATAAATTCTGATACCGTTCTAAGCTTGCACCAATCTCCTGTCCATCCTGTACCAGACGCTCTAACTGTGCAATCTCATCTCTTCTCTTAGCCAGCGAACCGGTCTTTCTAGATGGTGTCAGTTTATTCAACATCTCCGCAAGACGTATGTTCGCATTCTCATAATTGTTGAGGTCATTCGTATTATCTGTAATATTTCCAATCTTTGCACTGATATCATCTGTCGCACTTGTCCCGCACGCACTCTGACTGATAAAAACGGTGTGCAAAAAAGATTCTCTTCCTACCTGAAAAAGTTCCTCACCAACCCGTTCAGAATAATCGTTTGAGAGCAGGTTTGTATCTGCATCCCGCAATTCAAACTCATCATTTGCCTCTTTATCCTGAAAAATTCTGATAATCTCGTACCTTCTCCCCCCCTCTTCAAATACAAGCTGACCACCAAACACGCCACCTTGCCATGGCTTATAACGTTTGCGCTCATTATCCTCAATACTGCGTTTGCGTTCTCCCTCTAATCCATAGAACATCGCACGGATGAATGCAGCAAATGTACTTTTTCCCCATCCATTCTCCTCGCAAATCACATTCATATTCTCTTCAAAGTCCATTGAGCAGTCCTGTAATCTGCCAAAATTCTCAATATGACAGGAAATTAATCTCATTCTACTGCACCTCCTCTCCTGCAATTGCCTGTAATCCATAGCGGATAACGATCTTCTTATCTTCCTCTGACAACGAATCATCTGCCATAACCTGACGCACATACTCACCCTTCAACGACACGTCAAGCATATACGCTTCCACATCGATCTTAAGCGTTGTCTCATCATATATTTTCACAAAATAATAGTCTTCCTGAAATCTCGTCCGAATGTAAGCAATATCCTTCTCGCACTCCACATCCAACATTCCAGTTAAGACAATCTTCACCAAAGATGTTGCTGATAATGCCTCCTGCCGCAGTCGTTCCTCCACACGTGCAATCATCTCTGCGGTTGTCTGGCAGTCTGTAACATCTGCTTCTACCATATACAGTGTACGATATGCAAACGGAACAAACTCCTGCGTGTACCGCATATGCTCTGTATCCACATCCAATACTACAAATCCATGTTCCCCACATTCATCAAAACCTCTTCCTTCCAAGCAGCCCGGATAACAATAGGTTGCTCTGGCATCTAACTGCTCTTTCTTATAAGCATGAACGTGTCCTAACGCCATATAATCAATCCCTTTATTCCGAAAGGCTTTGAGAGGAATGATTTCTGTCTTATCCTTTCCATTGCTTTCTGACTCCTGTCCGTGTAACATCACAATATTGAACTTACCCGCATCTAATACCAGTGACACATCCGCCGAACCGGCATTGTCCCCTGTAAATTCCATTCCACTGATCGTAATCCTGCCCTCTGCTTCTGTATAGGAAGTCCAATTCGAGCCAAACAGATACAGATTGGCTGGAACCTCTTCTAAGTCCGCAAGGAAATTATTGCTGTCATGGTTCCCTTTCAGATAATAAAAATGAATATCCGAATGCTCCACAATCGCATGAAGCACAGTATTCCGGGCCGTTGCCGAGATATGTCTTGTGTCAAACAGATCTCCCGCAATCAGGATCACCGCAATATCGTGTTCCTCCGCATACCGGATCATTTTCTCAAAGGTATGCAGTATCTCCCCTTTGCGTTCTTTCGCCTTGTCTTTATCTAAATTGGCTGTCATTTTTGAATCTAAATGCAGATCTGCACAATGTAATATCTTCATTCCGTCATCTCCCATTTCTTGCAATCATTTAACATGCACATTCCCCTTATAATCTTTCTCCGCTCAAATATATAGTTAGTTTGATGGTATCATATAATCTCCCCGCATTCAAGTGCAGCAAACCGGATTCTTGCTTTCCATTTCATGTATCCTATGTTAAAATAGGGGCATCTTATTATATGAGGTGATTATTCATGATTCAGATAGATCTGATAACCGGATTCTTAGGTTCCGGTAAGACAACATTTATCAAACAATATGCCAGATACCTGATCTCACAGGGGCTTAACATCGGCATCCTGGAAAACGATTTCGGTGCCGTCAATGTCGATGCCATGCTGTTACAGGATATTCTTGGCGACCACTGCACCTTAGAGATGGTTGCCGGCGGTTGCGATGCTGACTGCCACCGCAGACGTTTCAAGACCAAATTGATCGCTATGGGAATGTGTGGATACGACCGGGTAATTGTTGAACCTTCCGGCATCTTTGATATGGATGAATTCTTTGATGCTTTACACGAAGAGCCATTGGATCGTTGGTATACGATCGGCAATGTTATTACGATCATCGATGCAAACTTGGAGCTGCATCTGTCCGATGCCTCCCGTTATCTGTTAGCATCCCAGATGGCACAGGCAGGAACCGTTCTCTACAGCCATGTCCAGGAGGTAAATCATGACAGACTTGTGAACACACAATCTTATGTGATGCAGGCAATGGATACATTACACTGTAAAAAGACTCCCGAACCACTTGTGATTGCCAAGAACTGGATTGACCTACAGGATAGTGATTATGAAGCAATTCTATCTTCCGGTTATCATACCGCCGACTATACAAAAATGTGGTTTGACGAACAAAAGACGTATGACAGTATCTACTTTATGAATATGGAATTTACGGAAGACTTTCTTCGAACATCCTGCAAGGAGATTCTATCCGATCCCGCATGTGGCAAAGTATTCCGTATTAAAGGCTTTCAGAAACTTTCTGACGGAACCTGGCTTTCCATCAATGCTACCCACCAAAAGATCGAGATACAACCAATCCCTAACGGGCAGGCAATCTTAATAGTGATCGGTGAAGGTCTTCATCAGGAAGCGCTTGAAAACTACTGGGGCAGATCCAATCCTTGATCTGCCCCAATTGCATAACTCATATGATTCTATCACAACACAATACTACTTTAATACCCTTTCTAACTCTTCAATCACAATCTTAAGTGCCTTGATTCTGGCATATTTCTTATCCACAGACTCTAATATATGCCATGGTGCATATGTGGTACTGGTCTTTGCGATCATCTCATTCACTGCGGCTTCATATTGATCCCATTTCTCCCGGTTACGCCAATCCTCATCCGTAATCTTCCATTGTTTCTCCGGCGTGTTCTGACGATCTGTAAACCTTAGCAGCTGTGTATTTTTATCAATCTGCACCCAGAATTTAATGATCACTGCGCCCTCATCATGTAACAACTTCTCGAATTCATTAATCTCATTATAAGCACGCATCCAGTCATTCTCACTGCAAAATCCCTCCAATCGCTCAACCATCACCCGTCCATACCAGGTACGATCAAAGATTGCAATATGTCCTGTCTTCGGTAGTCTCGTCCAGAACCTCCACAGATAATGTCTTGCTTTCTCATGTGGTTCCGGGCTGGCGATCGGATGAACCTCATATCCTCTCGGATCTAATGCCTCTGTAATACGCTTGATATTGCCACCTTTTCCAGCGGCATCCCATCCCTCATAGGCAATGATCACCGGAACTTTCTTCCGATACAGACGATTGTGTAATTCCCCTAACCGTTGCTGTAGTTTCTTTAATTCTGTCTTATAGTCATCCTCTTTGATCGTCTTATCAAGCGGAATCTCAGAAAGAAGAGGCATATGCTCTAACGGAAATACATTCTGTAATAACGGAACTGCCAGTTTGTGATTACTGAGTGCAATCTCAATTCCCTGTGTCAATGTCTCTAATACCTGCAATTCTGTCCATTTGCGTGACTTGGCATCCACAATATACCAAGGTGCGGATGGCATATTCGTATTCTTCATATAGGAATCATAGACATCCATACATTGATCATAATGCGTATTCTGCCAGATATCCTTCTTGCTTACGCGCCAGGTCGTATCCTTCTGATCTTCTAATACATGAAGCCGCTTTGCCTGTTCCTTCTCAGATATATGCAGGAAGAATTTCATCACCAGATAACCATTATCTGTAAGCTGCCGTTCAAACCTTCGGATGCATTCAATCCGGTTTGCATACAACTCCTCTGAAATGCTGCCTGACATATAATCCTGTGTCGTCTCATCCATCCATGCCGTATCCAAAAAGACAAACTGACCTTCTTCCGGGATCTTTACAAAATGTCGATACAAAAATGGCATTCTCTCATCCTCTTCCGTCTTCTTCTGCATCGATGCCACCTTAAAGAAACGCGGATCAATATTACGGATGATCTGACCAATACAATGCCCCTTACCTGCAGTTCCCCAGCCTTCCATTACGACCAATACAGGAATCTTCTTCTCCTTAATCAGCATCTGTTGTCTGGCAAGTTTCTCTCTTGCCACACCAAGACGTGTCTTCAGCTCCTCTTTGTCCGGACATTCCATCGCTTTCCATTCTTTTAACATATGGCAACCCTCCTTATATCCCAATATATACAAATATTATAACATGTAAAAGGATATTTTCTACACTAAATATATTTCAACAAGACAGGTATCAGCTTACCCATATCGATTGGTTTCGCCACATGATCATTCATTCCTGCAGCCAGGCACCTTTCCACATCCTCTTTGAATGCATTTGCCGTCATTGCAATGATCGGGATCATCTGTGCATCATCATGTTCTAATGCACGAATACATTTCGTTGCCGTCACTCCATCCATAACCGGCATCATCATATCCATAAGCACGGCATCAAATGTTCCCGGCTCAGTTCTTTCAAACAGATCTACTGCCTCTTTTCCGTTAGTTACAATCGTAAGTCTTGCTCCTTCATCCTCAAGAAGTGTCTGTGCAATCTCTGCATTTAATTCATTGTCTTCTACCAACATTAAATGAAGCCCTTGAATATTTTTTCTCACATCCACATCCTGCTTGGAATGCGAACTGAACTTCCTTTTTCGTTGAGTGTCCTAGCATAAACAACACCAACATCAACGGAAAACTGTCTGATATTCAACTCATTATATATGATGTTCTCCATTATATGCGTCATTTCCTGCTGATGGAAACCTATCCGTGCATTTCTAAGTCCAATATCCTCGCTGTAATATTTATTTGGCGAGTCAAAATAGGATTTTCCTTTTACATCGTATCGCTTACTTTCTGAAAAAAGAAACGCATCTTCCAAATGTCCAATATATGCCCGAATTGTATTGGCAGACACACTTCCCCCTTGTTTAGACTTCAGAGTATTGGCAATTTTAGTCGGATTTGTTAATGAACCTACCGATGAACAAAGCAAATCTAAGATCTGCTCCAGAATATCTTGCCTTTCAATTCTCTTACTTTCAACAATATCCTTAATATACACTTCTGAAAAAAGCGATTTCAAATAATTCATCTTAGCCGTATCATTAGGTCTTAATTTCCATAAAACCCACTCCATTTTATTGAAAAATTCTGCCTATTGGTCGGTGTTATCGCAACAAGAAACAGCGGGAAGCATATTGCATTGTTTTTTGTAGATGGGAAATACCATCGTCAAGGTATCGGAAAGCAGTTGTTCCAAGTATAAAGTTATAATTAAATATGTACAATAAATATTAAATAAGAATGTACAAATGTTATGATATATGAGTTATAAGGAGGAACTCATAATGATATTAA